>CAZTFR010000028.1:0-3414 GCA_964612945.1 uncultured Thermoplasmatales archaeon | reverse complement strand
AGACCGCATCACCGAAATCAACAACATCACCAACGACCCCATCGACCGACACACATACTACTACGTCTACCCAGCAAAACATTTCGCAATACCCGAAGAAAAACGAAACTACGCCATAAAAACAATAAAACAAGAACTCAAACAACGCCTCAAAGAACTCGACATGCTTGAGGCACACCGCCTCAAACAACGAACCCTCTACGACCTGGAAATGATAGAAGAAACCGGGTTCTGCAAAGGAATCGAAAACTACTCCCGACACTTCGACAGACGAAAACCAGGGGAAAAACCCTACTGCCTGCTCGACTACTTCCCAAAAGATTTCCTCATGTTCATCGACGAAAGCCACCGCACCATCCCCCAAATCCACGGCATGCACAACGGAGATTTTTCACGAAAAAAAGCACTTATCAACTATGGATTTCGACTCCCCAGCGCCTACGACAACCGACCACTCACCTTCGATGAATTCAAAGACTACATGAACACCGTCGTCTTTGTCTCCGCAACACCTGGAGACTACGAACTAGAAATATCAGATCAAGTTGTCGAACAAATCATACGGCCCACTGGTCTTATCGACCCACCAGTTGAGATCAGACCCATCAAAGGACAAATCCATGATCTTATCAACGAAATACACCACACCATCAATCGTGGTGATCGCATCCTTGTTACCACCCTCACCAAAAGACTTGCCGAGGAACTCACCGACTATCTTGCCGAAAAAAACATAAAAACACGATATCTGCACTCCGAAATCGATACCCTCGAACGATCCGAACTTATCAGACAACTCCGCCTCGGTGAATTCGACGTGCTTGTTGGCATCAACCTCCTCCGTGAAGGAATCGACATCCCTGAGGTAGGATTCATCGGCATCCTTGATGCAGACAAAGAAGGATTCCTCCGCGATGAACGAAGCCTGGTACAAATCATCGGACGAGCCGCACGAAACGTCAACTCAAAAGTCATCCTCTACGCAGACAACATCACTAAATCCATTCAAAAAGCCATACAAGAGACCAACAGACGAAGAACCAAACAACTTGCCTTTAACAAAAAACATGGGATCACACCACAGACTATCGTAAAACCCGTGAAAGAAAAAATCGTTGATGTAAAAGATATCAAACACCTCCCCAAAAAAGATCTTCCCAACATGATTGTCGAACTCGAACTGGAGATGAAAAAAGCAGCAGACAATCTTGACTTTGAAACCGCCATTAAACTCCGGGATAGAATTAACCTTATAAAACAACAAATCAAAACCAAACCTCTTTTAAAATAAAATGCAAGGGGGGGATAAGACTCTAATTACAAGTTTAAATCTCTTTCATTCATAATCCCTTCATCATGTTTCTCTTATGAAAATAACTTGATATCAATAAGAAAACACAACTAAAAAGGATTAACACAAGAATGTCTAATGCTACAGGCAACACAGATCCACCATCTAAACCTGCATGAAACAAGTCCACAAGGTAAGTAAGAGGAGAAAAATATGAAAGAATTCTACTCATCTCCGGGAGATCCTGCAAAGGAATAAAAATACCACTGATAAAAATCAATGGAAAGCGAATTAAACTGGAAAACATCATAATATGTGAAGGCGAACGAACTGAAGGAGATGCTAAGGCTACACCCAACGATGCAAAACACAATGTACCTAAAATCAAAGCAGCCAGCATTATTGCTATATTACTTATTGGAAAAATCAATACAGTACCCGCAATTAGTATGACCGGGCAAGTAATCATAAGACCATAGATTGCTCCTGCCATAACATCTCCCAAGATTATAGTATGAATACTTACTGGGTAAGATAGTAATCGTTCATATGTTCCGGCCTGTTTCTCCCAAGGAGTAATCAATGGGCCCACGGAGGACGAAGTAAAAAACAATGCCATAGCTATAAAACCTGGGAAAAAAATAGTTATATCAAGATTTCTACCCATGAAGAAAGAGGTAAACATAAAAAGTGGGAACAAGAGCCCGAAAATAATCACTGGTGCTTTTTTATAATATATTTTAATATTTTTCTCAGCGGTAACAAGGATTCCTTGTAAAAAAGGTAACATGCTCATTTTTCCCCTCCTCGTGTAAGTCTAACAAATGCTTCTTCAAGACTTGGTCCACTTGTTGAAAGGGAAACAATTTTCAAATCTTTTTTTTCTGAAAGAGATACAATGTATTTGACTAATTTATCAGGATTTTTTGTATAAAAAACCCATTTATCCCCACTGAGTTCAGTTTTTAAAATACATTCAGATTTAAACAAATCTTTTTTTACTTTTTGATCAAAAGAAACATTTATCGACTGTGTTTTATCAAAAGTATTTTTCAGTTTTTCAGGGCTATCAATTGCTACAATACGACCTTTATGAATAATACATACCCGTTCACATAACTTGTTTGCTTCTTCGATATTATGAGTAGTTAAAAAAACTGTACAACCTTTTTTGTTCATATCATTTATTTTTTTAATGATTAACCGACGGCTTTGAACATCAAGACCTTCTGTTGGTTCATCTAAAAAAAGAATCTGTGGATCATGAATGATGGCACAGGCTATGCTAATTCTTTGTTTCATTCCTTTTGAAAAAGTACGGACAGAATCATTTCTACGATCATATAATTCAAGAGTTGAAAGAATCTCGTTTGCTTTTTGCTCTAAAACTTTTTTAGAAAGGCCATAGTATTTTCCAGCAAGAATTAGGTTCTGTTTTGCAGTAAGATCAACATAAACATTTCCCATCTCAGGGATAACACCCATCATCATTTTCGCATCAATTGGGTTATTTTTCATATCTATATTTTTAATTGTAACATTGCCTGAATCAGGTGTAAGAATACCTGTTAGTAAACGAATCGTTGTGGTTTTTCCAGCACCATTGGGGCCAAGGAACCCAAAAACCTCCCCTTCTTCTACATCAAAACTGACACGGTCAACTGCTGTAACATGTCCAAATTTTTTTATTAAGTTCTCTGCTTTAATTGTAACCATAAACTTAAACACGCTCCTTAGGAGATAATTCAATTTGGACAGCCATAATCTTAACACCGCTTTGAGTCAGCATAGATAAAGTCGCAGGTTTAGTAATGAGACATTGCCTCTCTTTTACAAATTTTTGTTCTTTGCCAATTGTCACTCGTGCATCTCCATTGATAACATAGAAAATAACACTGGATTTCATTTCACACTGAGGCATCTCATCATTTGGTGGAAGTTTGATAAGTTTTACTTTAAAATTACCCTCTGAATAAAGAATATTTTTATCTCTCTCAGTGTAGGGATAAGCTTTTATTTTGTTAAAATCAAAAACTTCCATTTTTATTTACCTTCTTTTTCATCCAATAGGTTGATTTCAATCTTTTTTGTTTTTAATTTCCAGATTTTTTCAGGTGCACCAC
>CAZTFR010000027.1:0-27478 GCA_964612945.1 uncultured Thermoplasmatales archaeon | reverse complement strand
CAATGCTAAAATGCAATAAACCAAAGAAACAAGCTAATTTTTCAACAGCCTCTACTTTATTAGTTTAACGAAAATCATTTAAAAGATGATCACTCATCTGGAAGTCCCACTTCAATGAATGGGAAGAAAAGTATAAGTGTGTAGACGTGATATCCTTGTGTTGCGTTAAGGTGGGTTGCAATGGAGAAGAATAACAAAAATATTTCCATTAATCTTCAAATTTCAAAAAATATTCATGATGGGAAACTTTCTCTGAATGTGGTGTTTGATAAAAATGCAGAAAATTTTTGTATGGAAAATGATGTTGTGAGTTGGTCTCCAACTTTTGAGGAGATAGATTTTATTGTTGAAGCGTTTTCAGTTCTTTCTAATAAAAAGAATGCAGAACTTACAGAATCCGCCCCTGTTGAACTTGATGTGTCAGAGCCCAAAGTCTCCGAAACGGATAGCACGTTTGAAGACGAAAAACAGAACATTCCAAAAGAGGTTGCTTTTGAACCTGAGTTCACCGATGATGAAGAAAAGGATTCTTCCACATCGTTAAAAGAAGCAAAGGTTCCTCCAAAAATGGGTAATCAAATTTTTGTCCCCGCAAGCTCTCAAGCAATCGATGATGCATTAAAGAGGAAAAAAGAAGAAGAAATCGATGATGATTTTATTGTTGAAGCAAGTGAAAAAGCAATTCTTGATAAAGTATTAAAACATAAAAAGAAAAAATTATAGATTGCTGTTTACGAATTTGCAGATGCTGTTGTTTGTAGTTTATATTTTTGGCAGAGTGTGGTTATTTTTTTAGTGAGCCCTTGTTGATATGTTTTTTTTGGTTTTGTATCATTGTAGTAAAGATCCTGGTATTTGGGTATAAGATCAGGTCTAAAATCTTGTAAGCATTGATAGAAAGTTTCTTTTTGATCTCCTTTGATTTCAAGATATTGATGCAGGATATAGTCTGTGTGATGTTCATGAGCAATTTTTATTATAGCTTGTAGCTCTCGTTCGATGAGATATGGTAGAAGTGGTATTACTGCTATTCCGGCTGTTATGCCATTCTTTTTTAGGATGGAGAGGGTTTGAAGCCGTTGTGCTGGTGTGGGTGTCTGTGGTTCTAGATGTCTCGTGATTGTTTGATTGAGGCTGAGCAGACTGAGGGTCACTGTTGTTTTCATGGTTTTGATCAGTGGTATATCGTGGACAACATCTGTTGATTTGGTGAGAATGTGGCAGGGAAAGTGGTGCTTTTTTATTATTCGCAGAAGCTTGTTGGTGAGATGATAGTGTTGTTCTGCTGGTTGATACGGATCGTGAACCGATCCAATAATGATGGTTTTTTTTGGAAGTGTTGGAAGTTCGTTTTGTAGAATCTCTGGTGCATTAGTTTTTATATTTACTGTGGTTTTGGTTGATGAGTCGCAGTAAGTGCATTGAAATTCGCAGTGTTGGTAGGGATCAATGGTGTAGGATCCGTTGAAAAGGGTGTCTTTTTTGGTGATTGTTCGAATGAGTGTATCGACTTCTATCGGTTGGTAGTGCATTACATTTCCTCGGGCGCGGTGATTCCAAGAAGGTCTAGTGCGTTGTTGAGGACGATTTTGGTTGCATAGACAAGGGCCAGTCGTGAGTGCCGTCGTTTTGAATATTTTTCAGGTAGTACGGGGCAATCTCTGTAGAATTGGTTGAATTTTGCTGCGGTTTCGTACAGATAGGTAGCAATGATATGTGGTTTGTATTCTTGGGAGGCATTTTCGATGAGTAGGGGGTATCTGGCAAGGTGTTTCAGCAGTGTTTTTTCAGTGGAATGGGTGAAAAGTGTGGCGTCATAGCTACTGTGTGGTTCGGTGGTTTTTTTAAGGATTCCTGCTGTTCGTGCGTGCGCGTATTGAATGAAGGGGATGGCGTTTCCCTCGAAGTTAAGAGCGTCTTCCCATTTGAAGACAATGTCTTTTTCTGGTTGTACACGGATAATGTTGTAGCGAATTGCTCCAATGCCGACGGTTTCTGCTATCATGTGCATTTGTTGTTGGGTGAGCTCATCACCCCGTCGTTTTTTAACTTCTTGGTAGGCCCGTTGGATTGATTCTTCGATTAGTTCGTCGATGTAGACGACACGTCCTCGCCGGGTAGACATTTTTCCTTCCGGTAAGGAAACAAAAGCATAGAAGATGGGAGTTGGAATTGGTGAGATGTTGAGTAGCGTGAGAGCAATTTCTACTTGTTTGGATTCAAGCTTATGATCCTCACCAAGGATATTGATGAGACGATCTGCGTGTTGTGCTTTCCATTGGTGGTAGGCGATATCCCGTGTTGCATAGAGCGATGTTCCATTTGTTCTGGTGAGGAAAAACTTCGTGTTTCTTCCTTGAATACCAAAGAGTTGAAGGTCAAGGTACAAGGCGTTTTCTTCCGTTTGGCAATGCTCGGTCTTTTTGAGATTTGTGATGATTGTTTCAACGCTTTTGTCTTTTACAAATTGTGACTCTGGAATATAGGAGTCGAGGGTAATGTTGAGTTTATGAAGGCTTTGGTTTATTCCGTCGAGGACGGGTTGGTAGGCCTGATGGATCTGTTGAAGGGTCTTTTTGTCACCTTTTTCTGCTTTTCCAATAAGGGTTTCGATTTCAGTATTTACGGATTGATTTTCTTGCATAAGCTTGTTTGCTTGCTGGTAAAATCCTACCTGCTTGTGATCCGGTTTATCCATAACTGCTGGTGGAATATCATTTGTGTTGAGATGGTCGACACCCCATGTAAGTATGGCAACTTGTTTTCCCATGTCGTCGAGGTAAAATTGCGATTCGACGGGATATCCTGCTGCTTTGAATATGCGGACGAGAGTGTCGCCAATAATAGGATTTCGTGCTCTTCCAACATGCAGGGGTCCATTGGGGTTGGCAGAGGTATGCTCAATTATGATTTTCTCCTTCTTTGGTTGCAGATGACCGTACGTATCTTTTTTGGAAAAGATCAGGTCAAGAGTTTGGGTTGTAAGATACTTTTGATCGATGAAAAAATTGATGTAGCCTGCGGCTGACTCAATAGAACTGATATGTGGTATTGGATGGAGATTTTCTGCAAATTCTTGTGCAATTTGTGCAGGTTTCTTTTTTAAGATTGCGGCAAAAGAAAAGCAGGGAAGAGCAAAGTCGCCGAACCCTTCGCGAGGTATTTCGAGCGGTATTTCTTTTGGAGAGTCTGCATCTTTGAATTGTTGTTGTATATGCCTAAGAATGGTCTGTTTTATCTGTTGGATAGGATACTGCATGGTGGATGAGAATTATGAGATTATTTATAGCGTTTGTTATCCCTTTTTTGTTTTTCCGATAGGGTTCATCCTGTTTTTTTACATATATGTTCAACTTCCTCTAAGTTAATTATATATAGGAGTAAAGCTTAATTACATAGTAGGGGAAAATAAATGAAGATTCGTAGAAAAAATACTTTTTGCACGTGTAGAGGACCTTGTGTAAGTATGATGGTGGTGATTTCGTTACTTTCAACGAGTTTTCTGGTTTCATCGAGCCCAGTTGAGATGTCTGTTTCAGAAACTTATTCCTTTGTGCAGCCGAACGTTGTTAAGGTTCAGATAGATGATGAGGTATATGACCGTGTGTTGTACTCAAATGCACCGGGGTATGGTGCAGTTGGTGCACCTAAGCTTCCTGCCTATAGTGTACGACTCTTGCTTCCGCAAGGTTGTCGAATGGGGGATATATCAGTTGATACGGGCACGTATCGCTCTCTGGGACGTGGTTTCTCTGTTGAACCTGTGCAAACGCCTATGAAGCTTTCTGAACTGTATAGTGGTAGTGAAAATAGTGAGTACGTTGAGAAAAGTCCTGTGACTGCGATGCAAGATTTGTATTCAGTGGTTGGCACATATTGGTTTCGGGGGTATCAGATACTTGCTTTGCTTCTTCATCCTGTTGTGTATGATACTGAAACCGGTGAATTAGGATATTATGAGGATATTACTGTCGATGTTTCAGTAACGCATGATAACAGCATAAGTCCACTCTTTCGTGGTTCTTCTACGGATCAGATAGAAGTGTGCGCAAAGGTCGATAACCCTGTGATAAGTACGACGTATGATGAGCTTATGCATAATTCAGGTGATGAAGGGTATGATTTACTGATTTTAACCACTTCAGAGTATGCTTCAGCTTTTCAACCTCTTAAACAGGCACATACCTTACAAGGTCTCGTAACAGAGATCAAGACCCTAAAAGATATCTCCCTTTTTCCCAATCAAGTGACCGCAGAGGATATTCGCGCTTTTCTCCGCCAGGAATTCCTGAATCAAGGAGTTGAATATGTTTTACTTGGTGGTGATACAAATAAGATACCTGCAAAACAGCTGTGGGTGCAGGCCTGGCAGAATGGAGAATCAACATTGATGCCGTCTGATTTGTATTATGCATGTCTTGATGGAACCTATAATTATGATGATGATGACCGGTGGGGTGAACCTACCGATGGCGAAAATGGAGCAGATGTCGATCTTCTTGCAGAGGTGTATGTGGGACGTGCATCTGTTGGATCAATTACTGAAGTACAATTTTTTGTTGACAAAACAGTTTCTTATCTGAACAATGACGGATTTTCATCAGATAAGGTATACATGGTCGGTGAGTACCTCTGGTCCAACCCGGATACCTGGGGTGGTGATTACATGGATGAATTGATCAATCAATCAAATGAAAATATGTATCAAACCATGGGAATACCAGAAAATCATTATGTGATCTCAAAAATCTATGATCGTGATTGGGAGAATAATTACTGGCCAAAATCTACGATTATTAATCGCATCAATCAAGGCGTTGCCATAGTCAATCATCTCGGCCACTCTGGTCCTGACTATAATATGAAGTTAGGAAATAACGACGTGGCGCAACTTTCCAATGTAGATCCCTTTTTTTACTACTCACAGGGTTGCACTGCAGGAGCATTTGACCATGAAGACTGTATTGCTGAATACTTCACAGTAAAAACAGAAAACGCGGCATTTGCCGCAATCATGAATGCTCGATATGGTTGGGGTGTGAAGGGGAGCACCGACGGACCCAATCAGAGATATCATCGAGAATTCTGGGATGCTATCTTTGGCGAGGATATCACTGCCATTGGAAAAGCAAATCAGGACTCAAAAGAAGATAGTCTTGCCTTAATTGATGGAGCATGTATGCGATGGTGTTACTATCAACTTAATCTCTTCGGTGATCCCGCCCTTCAACTAATTTCTTCTGATAATACTGTGCCGGAAACTCCAGGAAAGCCACGGCTTGTTCAACAAGGTAAAATTGGAGAAGAATCAACCTTTGCAGCCTCTGCGACTGATCCGGATGGAGATAAACTCTATTTTAAGTGGGACTTTGGTGACGGAACCACCAGCGACTGGATTGGCCCACACGATAGTGGAGAAGAAATCACCATCTTTCATGTCTATGAACGAAGAGGGTTCTATCAAATAAAAGTCCGTGCACGTGATTCCCATTTATCTTTGAGTGAGTGGTCTGATACGTTACCCGTTCGATTGACCGTTTTCAGTGAGTTTCCGTTGTTGAATTTTATTTTCCAAATTCTCCAAGATTTCTTCCCTCAACTAGCACAATAAAGAATGACTAAAAATTGAGAGATGAAATAAGTAATCGCTCTCTTTTTTTTAGCCAATGTAGCGTATCTCATCAGGTTTTTCTTTTGATAATGAGTCCATTTCACTAAGCTGATGAGCGATATATTCAATTTCTTTTGCTTTTTCTTCCAGTCGGGAAAGATCCACCTTTACATTGGTAATCTTCATGAGGATTTTAAGCACTGCTTTTGCGCTCTTGGGATCGACGAGATATCCTGGTGTTTCCCCCATGAGACATGCTCCATCAAACCCGCGTATTTTTCCGAGACCAAGTAATAGACCACTGGCGCCGATGATTCCTCCACCGGGTTCATTTTTCTTAAAGACGGCTCCGTATCCTTTAATGGTTTTAACAAGTTGTTTATCGGTGGTTGCAAAAAGCACTTTTGGGGTTTTTACCTCATATCCCAATCCATATCCTCCAAGCGTATACATGGTTTTCACACCGAAGGATTCACAGAGATTTAAGATGGCCTCCACAAGTTCATATTGACCTTGTGAGGACAGTCCTTGGTAGTCTCCAGTGAGAAAAATAAGATCCCGTTGATTCCGCTTTTTTGCTTGCCAATAGTAGAATTCGTTATTGACCAGTTTTACTGTTCCATCGGTGTTGATAAACACCTGTGGAGGAAAATCTTTACTGTAGAGTTCTGCAAATTTGGTTGCTTTCATGGTTGAGATTAAATGTTCAACCGCAAGTTTTCCCACGTTTCCTATTCCTGGTAAACCTTCTATCAGCATTGGATTTTTCAGCTTTGGTTTTTTATCAAGATATCGTATTGTTACAGTTTCCATATTTACCCTTTCTTGTTGATTTTTTTTAGGTTTCTGCGATATTTTCCATAATGATCCTGAGGAGAAAAACGGGGTGGTTTCTTGATGATTGTCTCTTGGTTGCAATGTGGACAGCTATGTTCAAGTGTGTATCGATGACAGTTACAGCAGTAGTGTAGATGAGACATTATGCATTCTGTTCTCGGTTGAATTCACATTCTCCGTTATGGTTGGTGATATATACGGTGGCTCGGTCGACTGCTTTTTTTAGTTGTTCTTCGGCGATTTTGTAGTCTGGTGCTTCGACGGTGATGAGATAGCGTGGTGCGCCGATGTATTTTACTTGGATGGTAACGTCGTCGTATTCGCTTTGTTCTGCAAGCTCGAGTGCTTTGCTGATGTGATTGATGCCGTCTGGTTCGAAGCTGGTGATGGTGATCCATCCTTTGATGTCGACAAAGGGGATGGATATGTTATCGTTTGCAGTGGAATTAAAGGCGGCGAGCCATGGTCCATCGAATCCGTCGTTTTTCAGTGTTTCACAGTCATATGCGCATTCTTCGAACGCAGTGTAGAGTGAACCATATTTTTGAACCAATGCGTTTCCAAATTCTTGGTAGCATGTTTCAGGTGTTTTTCCAATGTTTTCTGCAACCATTTCAAAGAGTTTTCCTGCCTTTTGGTTGTTTTTCCATTCTTGTATCTTATCGCGTCGTTGATGTTCGTTTACTCGTTTTAGTGAAAGATCGATGTGGTTTTTTGCTTCATCTACTCGCAGTACTTTGCAGACGACTTTTTGTTTTTCTCTGACAAAATTGCGTATCCGTTTGACCCATCCTGTTGCGACTTCTGAGATGTGGATAAACCCTTCTCTATTGGGGTATTCTTCAAGGGAGACAAATGCTCCGAACCCCTGGACTTTAGTAATTGTTCCAACAATGAGTTCTCCTTCTTCAGGAAAGTCTTTTTTAATCATGATGAATAACCTTTGTGTTATTCACTGGCTTCTAAAATGTTCCCTTTTATATTTGCTTTTCCCCCGCTGGGAACGGCGAGTTTGCTCCCACAGATATGGCAGAGAACGGTTGTACTTGCTTTGTTGAAGAGATATTGTTCGTTTTCGCAGTCTTTGCAGCGAACTTTAATGAATCGACTTTTTGGTTGTTGTGTCATACTACTTTATTCTCCTATTTCTACTTTTCGTGCACGTTGACTGGGTGGTTGGTGTTTTTTATGGCATTTGGTACAGTTGTAGCGGAGCGCTGCTCGTCTGGTTGTTTTTTCTCGTCCTTCTGGTTTTGGACGGGGAAATCCTCCATATCCTCGCATGACTCGTCGGAATCGTCGTTGCCCTTGTTTTAGTTCTCCAGCTTTTTTCTTTTTTATTCTTTCCACTTCGTGGGGGGTATGTGTTTTGCATTTAGGACAATATCTGCTTATTTTTCGCGGTATTTTCATAAGTAGCCCGTTCGAATGTATTGGGTAAATATGGAGGATATATAAAAAGGTAAGGGGTTCTATTTTATCTGTTTGATGACTTTTCTTTTTACAAGAATAGTGGACATATCCTCGGGGAGGGACAGGATATCATCTTTTTTGAGAGTGTAGGTGTTCATGTCAGTACCAACAAATTCAGGCATGTCTTTAATGACTTGTGCGATAGGGTTGGTGTTCGCTGATTTTGGTGATTTTTGTTGTTGTTCTTTATTGGTTTGTTGTTTTTTTTTAGGTTGATGGAGGATGTTTTTTCGGTTGTTTTCAAGGACTTCAATGAGTGTTTGAAAGAGAGTTTGTTCCTCGGGGAGAATGTTATCCAGGGTGGGGGTTGCACCTCGTATAGTTGAGAGAGCTGCTTGGACGATTTTTTTTTCGCGTAGTTCGTAGATGTTTTTTATGATACGTTTCGTGTTTTCAAATTCATCCTGAAAGAGTTTGTATTGTGGTGTGTCTTGTTTTTTCGATAGGTTTTGTTCAAGAGTTTTGAGATAGGTTTGGCTGTATGTGTAGAATTGTTTGGTAATATGGGTGAGTTGTGAGCTGTTTTTTTCCAGGTCTTGGATTTTTCTGAGTGTTTTGTAGGTAATTTCTTCTTCGTCCATGTTGGATAATCCCTTTTTAGTTAGCCAAATGCTTTTTTTTAGGGGGAGTGATACGCTTTTCTGGTTTTTTAAACTATTCCTTGTGGCCCGATGGTGAAGATTGCGCTAGTGTTTTCTGCAGAGTAAGAATGTTTCATGAGATGGGCTTGTCGTTGCCCCTGATCTTTTTTTTCGAGTTTGAGGATTGTTTTAATCATTGGTTCCGTGTGTCGATGGGTAAAGGGTTTGATTTCTCCTTGTTGATCGGTATAGACTTGTTCGGTGACGAGAATATAGCTGTTGTTGGTTCGTGCGGTGAGTTGTAGGTTAGTGATTTGTCTTGTGTATGATCGCATGATGGTGTCTTGATCGTGGTGTAGTTGCATACGATAGTATCTGTTGATGGTGTCCACGATGATGAGATGGTGGTTGGGTTCTTTTATGACGTTTTCTATTATTTTTTCTTGGTGGATAAGAGAGGTGACTTTGTAGAAATGTATTCTGTTGAGAAGGGAGATGCAGGTGGAGGGTGATGTGTTACATATCTGATGGAGGCGTTCGTGTGAGACTGGTTCTGATTCTATGTAGGCGACCGTATAGTTCTGGAAAGCTGCTTGTTTTGCGGCCTGCAGGCAGATGTTGGTTTTTCCAGTTCCGGCTTCTCCATAAATTTTTGTAATGATGCCGGAATGGATACCTCCTCCGAGTAATCGGTCAAGTGGATGACAGTTAAGTGACAGCATTTTCATATGGTGTTAGGTATTGGAGTGTTCAGGTGGATATAAGGTTTTTTAGTATGATGCGTAGATTTCGTCAAGACGATACTCATCCCATTTTTTGATGTTGAATGCGATTTCGAGCTCAAGTGGAGTGAGGAGGGGTTTTTTATACAGTGCGGAATCATCAATGGCGATTCGAGGGCAGGCTGTTGAGACAAAGCATTGGATGAAGCTGTATGAGAGCAGTGAGGTTGAGGTAAAATAGTCAAGGGCGATAAGAATGGCGGTTTTCTTTTGCTTTTGGATGAGTTGTTGAAGATACAGGGCTTGTTTCAGTCGTTGTTGTCCCGGTTTAAGACCGATGAGAATACCAAAGGTGGTTGCTGTTTTTGCCAGGCTGATGGTGCTATGGCGTTTTCGAAGAATCGTGTTTTTTTGTTGGATGAGGTCTTCTTTTTGTATCTCAAAGGTGTAGGGATCCAGGGCGATTACTGGTTTGTTTGTCTGCATAAGTAGTCCAAGTGGGTGAAAAGAGCCACTACCGAGAAAGAGGTAGGAGTCTACTTGGTTCTGAATGTTTGTTGCGCTTGTGAAGTTGCAGCCCAGTATTTGGCCAGGATGGTCGATGCGTTTATCTCCATTTCCGATAAGAGAGATGTAGTTGTGTTTTTTGAGAAACTGTGTAATCGTTTCCAGGGAGTTGAGATGTTGTGCGGTGGTGGTGATACCAATGGTATTTCCTTCAAGAACGGGAAGTATTTTTAGCAGGGCTTTTGTGATGTTTTTTCGTGTTTCGGTGGGGATAAAAATAGTGGGAATTTTTGGTTTTTTTTGATCAGGCATTGGTGTATGTCCGATGTGGAGGATGAGTTCTGTTTGGAGCTGGGCTATCTTGTGATCGACGAGGTCGCAAGCGCCATAGCAGGGATCTGCGATGAATATAAGCGTGCAGGTGGTGTGTTTGTGAAGATATTTTTGGATGGCGAGTGTGTGTGTTTTTAGGCCTTCGGGTAGTTGGATACCAATGGTGTTTGGTTGTGAGTGTGTAATGGTGTTGAGTGCTTCACTGAAATCAAGGTGGTGACCGTGGAGGTTCATGGATGTGCTCCCGAGAGGATGTGCTGTATTTTTTTATAGGTTTTGAGTCGGTGGTCGTAGGTGGTGTTCCCGGTGTCAAATAGAAGGGTATATGGTGTTTGTTGGAAGGGTTCGAAGGTCTTTTTTTGTTGGAGGTAGATTTCCCATCGTGCATCTGAGGCGTTTTGTTCTTGTACTCGTTTTTGGAGTCGTTGTTGTATAACGTCTTCGTCGCAGATACATTGTATTTGCAGGAATTGGGAGTTGTGGTGTTG
Organism: uncultured Thermoplasmatales archaeon; assembly: GCA_964612945.1. Lineage (GTDB taxonomy): Archaea > Thermoplasmatota > E2 > DHVEG-1 > DHVEG-1 > CAZTFR01. The sequence continues at coordinate 16,926 of CAZTFR010000027.1, read as the reverse complement.
TGCGAGTTGATGTGCGTGGGTGCGGTGTTTTTGTTGTTGGAAGGTAGCGTCAAGAACCACGTTATGTCCCTCTTTGAGGTGTTGCTCGGCAAGCTCGAGGACTTTTTTGTAGGTTTCTTCTACTTTTTTAGGATTGTACAGTCCTGTATTTGGTGCGTCATGGTGTTTTTCGTAGATGTCTATGTTGTGGATTTTTTTTCGGACGACGTCGGTGTTGAGCAGGATGGCATGGTAATCAATGGCAAGTTTTTGCGCGATCGTTGATTTTCCTGTACCGCTGAGTCCTCCGACAAGCATGAGTAGAGGTTTTTTTTGTTGGAGGTCCTGTAGGAAGAGGGAGGCGTAGTAGTGGGAGAATTCGAAGTATTTTTTGCCGATGTTGATGAGGGTTTGTTTTTTATCGGTTTCAATATGTGGGTCGTTGAGTTGAAAGCCGATTACTTTTCCCCGAACGTATGCTCTGTATGATTTGTAGAAGTTGAGAACGTTGTGTAGGGTGGTATCGTTGCTATGGATGAGGTAGTGGTGTATGAGATGGCTTGAGAGATAGGGGTGATTTTGATAATCCAGGTCCATGGCAAGAAATCCGATGTCTGATGCAATATCAATGTAGCGGAATCGTTTGTTGAATTCGATGCAGTCAAAGACGATGGGTTTTGTTGAGATGACGATGTTTCCGCTGTGGAGATCTCCATGGCATTCTCTGATTTTATCCTCTTTTATTCGTTGGTCAAAGAGGTTTTTGTTGTAGGTAAAAAATGTGTCGTTTGCTTTTTTGATGAACGTGTAGGTTTCCTTATTGATGACCGTTCCGATGATGTTTTGTGTTTGTTCGAAGTTTTCGTCGATGTTTTGTTGTACCGATTCGGGTTTTCCGTAGGAGTCGATTTCTTTGTTGTGTGCTGCTTGTATGTAGAAGCCGATGAGAATATTGCCAAGTTCTTCAATGGTTTGTTTAGTGATCTTGTGTTGTTGAAGTTGTGTGGTCATAATGTTTTTTTGGGGGAATTGTTTCATTTTTACCGCGTATTCCACGGGTGTGCCGCTGCCGTTGATGACGATGTGATTTTGTTCTTTAGTAATAGGAACAACTTCAAGGTAAATGTCTGGAGCCAGTCTTTTATTGAGTCGTATTTCTTCAGAGCAGAAATGTTTTCGTTTTTCAAGAGTGGAAAAATCAAGAAAACCAAAATCAACTGGTTTTTTGATTTTGTAGGCATAGGTTCCAGTGAGAAACACCGCGGAGATATGTGTTTGGATGATCTCAACAGTTTGTGGTTGTGGATCGTACAGTTGCGGATTCTGCATGCTGGTAAGAAGTTTTTTAAAATCCATAAATTCGTATCTGTCAGAAAATGTTGTTTTAAAAGGTTTGTCTTCTAAATGATAAATCTGAAGATACTCTCAATACTTAGTACATGGACAATGAGAAGGATGAGGGCGGAGGGAAGGTAATAATTGTACATTTTGGTGGTATCGGTTTTTAGATATTCACTACTGGCGACATTACAGAGATGAATGGGAGAGATCAGATAGCCGACAAAGGAGCTTACAAAGATTATACTTGCAAAGCTGATGATATGGATATCTCCTTGAAGTGAGGCGATAATTGGATAGGAGAGGGCGATTGCGCCAAGGTTATAGCCGGTAATGACGCCTAAAAAAAGAGGAATAAAAACGATCAGAATAATAGGTGGGACGTTAAGGCTGCCCACATTTGATTGTATGAGCGTGGTGACACCGGAATCATCAATGATTTGTCGGAAAATCATAATACCGATGAACGCAAGGGCCATATTCCATCCAAGATTTTTTTTAAGGCTATTAAGATAGCTTTTTAAAGGTATCTTTAAGAGGAAATAGAGGAGGACAATACTGAGAACAACTCCCAAGATAAAGGTTCGTGTTCGGGGGATATGAAGAAACTGGAAGAGAAGATAGATTACAATGGGTAGCAGTGGCGGGGTAAGATAAATGAGTCCATTGTAGTTTTTTTTCGGTTTTACTGTTTTTTTATCTATCCGCACAAACTTATAGAGTACAAGATAGCCAACGAAGATCATAATGAGAAACGCAGGAAAGTTTGCGGCGATAAGTGCGTATATGTCAATGTCTGCAAATTGAGCACTGCAGATAAGAATGACGGTTGATGAGATGGGATAGATGGGAAACCAGATATGGCGAAACCAGACGTTGAGGTAGTTTTTTTCATTTTGTTTGAGGTTGTATTTTTCTCCTTCTTGATCAACTAGAGGTGCAGAAAACAGGGCTCCCCCGGGTACGGGCATAAGCCCGTAGACTGCAGGAATAACCGCAAGGGTTCCACCTTTGGTAAAAAAGGTTTTTAAGCTATCGATAAGAATGGTGATTGCCCCGGTGCTTTGCATGGTTTTGGCAAGGGTGAAAATCAATCCCATAAGCAGAGCAAGCTCGAGGGTGGAGGTATCAATGGTTTGTGTGTCAAGAGAATAGAGTATTGCGGTGCTAAAGGAGTTAAGAATCCCCCGTGCACTAAGTGTTTGAATGGAAAATATTCCAATAATCAGGGCTCCAAAGATAAGTGCGAGACCAAAATTCACCTTTTTTCGGATGAGAATAATGATGAGGATAAAAGCAAGTATAACTCCGAGAAGATTCAGCATTATCCTCGTGTATTCGCCGGAGGTTTAACTAGTTAACTCTATAGATGTATTACGAAATGAAGAGAAACACCTATAAGGTGATACGTATCGCATGCCATTGCTTTATAGACTTGATAAGACGCTCTTTTTTTTATGAGCCTGCCTTGGGTTTCAATTTCGCGTCTTCATCAAAGCTGAGGGTGTGTCCTTTACTCCAGCTTTCCTCGAAGTAGCGATCGAGTTTTTCGATCATCGATCGGTCAACAGTCCAGATGCCCAGCTCTTGATCCGTAAATGGTCCTGCGAAGATTAAGGCACGATCGTCGCCTACGACAAAGTTCCCACGGATCCCTGAATGTGATTTTACCATTTTTCCCTTCAGAATGTCTTTGTTCTGGAATTGATTGACCACTACACGGGCATTGGTGGGCAGATTGACATCTCCGATGTATTCAGCGATAACACGGGGGTTCTGAATTTCATCCAGTGTCCATTTGTGCGTTGGTCGAGACGTTGGTTGTGATTTATCGGTTCGTTTCATGCCAAGTTCAATGGCGATGGCAACGGCAATGACACCTATCACTATCCCTAATATAAAGGAAAGTATATCCATAGCTTACCCATCCTCTCTATTGGTAGTGTATCACGTGGTAGGATAAATACATTTTCCTTTGGAAAAACTATCAGACCTTGGGGGGGGGGGAGTAATCTTTATCATGTTTGGTTGTGTTACCCTGCAAAATACCCTCTCAGGTGTGAGAGTCCATGAAGACAGAAAAACTGATCGAACAAATACTTTCTCTTAAACAAATGGAAAATTGTGTTCTTCTTGCTCATAACTATCAACGTCCAGAGATACAAGATGTTGCAGACCATGTTGGAGATTCGCTTGATCTGGCCCTTCAAGCTACCGAAACAGATGCAGAGTACATTGTGTTTTGTGGTGTTGATTTCATGGCGGAATCAGCAAAAATATTGAACCCTGATAAAACAGTCCTCATACCAGATAGGGATGCAAAATGTCCTATGGCCGCGATGGTTGAGCCAGAACCATTACAAGCATTAAAAAAGAAACATCCTCGAGCTGAGGTTGTTTCCTACATCAACACTACCGCTGAAATAAAGGCATTATCTGATGTCTGCTGTACCTCCTCAAATGGGGTGAAAGTTGTTCAGCAGCTTGATGCTGAGGAAATCATTTTCACACCCGATATCAATCTAGGTCAGTACATTCAGCGATTTATCGATAATAAAAAACTTATTCTTTGGCCGGGAATGTGCCATACCCATCATAGCATTCTCCCCAAAGACATACAATCATTGAAAGAAAAACACCCAAATGCAGAAATACTCGTTCATCCTGAATGTCGACCAGAGGTTATTGATCTCGCCGATTACGCATTTTCAACTAATGGCATGGTCAACCATGTCCAGAGTTCTCCTGCAACAGAATTTATTATAGGCACTGAAAAAGGACTCTGTTACCGCTTGAAAAAAGAAAATCCAACAAAACAGTTTTATGAAATAGAAAAGGCGGTATGTACCGATATGAAGAAAATCACACTTGATAAAGTTTATCAGAGTATAAAAAAGAAAAAACCAGAAATTAAACTTTCTCAGGATATTATGAAGAAAGCTAAAGCTCCCTTAGAACGCATGATGAATATTGGAAGAGGAGATTAGATGCACCGCATCTTTCTTGATAATGCATCGACAACACCGGTAGATCCTGAAGTAGTAGAGGCAATGCTTCCGTGTTTCACTGAATCTTTTGGCAACCCCATGTCTATTCATACATTTGGGAGAAAAGCTCGAAATCGACTCGATACTGCTCGCACTCAGGTTGCATCCATACTCAATGCAACCGCTGAAGAAATCATCTTTACAGCAGGGGGAACCGAATCAGATAATATGGCCATAAAAGGAATAGCATTTCAACATAAAAAGATGAGAAAAACCAAAGGACCACATATCATAACATCTGCCATCGAACATCCAGCGGTTCTTGAAACATGTCACTATCTCGAAACACAAGGCTTTTCCATGGCATATCTCCCAGTAGATGAATATGGACTTATCAACCCTGACACCCTTGCATCCACGATAACAGACAATACCTTTCTCATCTCAATTATGTATGCCAACAACGAAATAGGAACAATTGAGCCCATTCAAAAAATCGGAACCATAGCTCACACGCATAATGCGCTTTTTCATACTGATGCGGTTCAAGCAATTGGAAAAGTACCCATCGATGTCAAACAATCCAACATTGATGTATTGTCACTATCGTCACATAAAATCTATGGCCCAAAAGGAGTTGGCGCCTTATACATACGAGAAGATCTCACACTTGAGCCACTCATACACGGCGGTGGCCATGAGCGAGGAATGCGTAGTGGTACTCATAACCTTCCAGGGATTGTTGGTTTAGGTAAGGCATGTGAACTTGGAAAATCACGGCAAAAAAAAGATACCGACTATATTGAAAAACTACGAGATAAAATGATAAAACAAGCACTAACAATTGAAGAATCAGCCTTAAATGGCCACCCAAAAAAACGACTTTGTAATAATGCTCATTTACGATTCAAAGGAATTGAGGGTGAATCTTTACTTCTTGCATTAGATGATGAAGGTATTGCTGTATCAACCGGATCTGCCTGTTCATCGACAAAAAATGAAGTCTCACATGTACTTTCCGCAATAGGGCTCTCAAATAGGGATGCCGAAGGATCAATTCGTCTATCATTAGGACGAAAAAACACCGAGGAAGAAATAGAATATGTCACAAGAACACTCCAGGAGACCGTGGACAAACTCCGAGTGATTTCTCCATTATGGAACAGCTAAAATTGAGGTGATGATAGGATAAAACAAACTCTTGAAATCGACGGATGGAAAACACGAATGTGTTTCTCAGCTGCACACCTTATTATTGATCATTCCACCTGCGGATATTTACATGGTCACACCTATGCCGTTCATCTTCGGGTGACAGGAACCACTGATGATCAGGGGTTTCTTGTTGATTTTCAGAAAATAAAACAGCTAATGCGAGAGACTATAAAAAAGCTTGATCATCGAATGTTACTTCCTCATTCAAAAGCAATCACGAAAAAAAATGATATGTACATTGTGACCTCTTCACAAAAAACATATCAGATACCCGAAAGTGATTGCGTTAAAGTGCCAATACCATCGATATCGGTTGAGAATCTCTCAAAATACATTCTTTCGAAAATAGTTGAAAACTATGCGTTTCCGGCCCATATCTCAGAGATTGCCGTCGGAGTTGATGAAGGACCCGGACAGGGCGCATGGGCTGAAAAAAAGATATTGTAGGTCTTGCGATTGTATGAAACAAGCGGTCTGTCTTTTATCTGGCGGGTTGGATTCATGTGTTACCGCCTATATTGCGAAACGTCAAGGCTTTGAGTTGGTAACTTTAAATGTTAACTATGGTCAACGGCATATCAAGGAACAACAGTGTGCGCAACGTATTGTAAAAGCGTTGAATGTTCGAAGACATCTTGAATTCTCCGTCCCATTGCATCAATTTGGTGGGTCATCATTGTTTTATTCAGCAAAGCAGGATATTCCTGATACCTTGCAGGGAAAAGATAATGAAGATATTCCTTCAACCTATGTTGCCGGGAGAAATATTGTATTTCTTTCCTTGGCGTTATCTCTTGCAGAGGGAATTGATGCAGATGCTGTTTTTATTGGGGTAAATGCAGTTGATTACTCCGGTTATCCCGATTGTCGACCTGAATTTATAAAAGCATTTCAACGAGTTGTTGAGGTAGGAACGAAACGAGGGGTATCCGGACGTTCTATTTCTATAGAGGCTCCTCTCCTTCATTTGACAAAAAAAGAGATTATATCAGAGGGGGTACGTTTGAATGTTCCCTTTGATTTAACCTGGTCGTGTTACCGGGGATTTGAGAAAGCATGCGGTCGGTGTGATTCCTGTTTGCTACGTTTAAAAGGATTTCATGAGGCGGGGGTAGAGGATCCTTTGAAATATCAAGAGACTCCCTCAGGGTATAGGAAATGAACTTGTTTCAATATTCTTCACTATTTTTATCTTTAAAATAATCCTTTAGATCAAGTATGATAGGTATTGAGATGAGAACGCCAATGAGTATGAACAGACAGATAAGACTGTCTTCATGAACATTGCTGATGGTGTTGTTATTGTTGAGGAGATCTTCAAAAAAGAGGTTGATGGTACCGAGCCATGGTATTTCTAAACGTGCTTTTCCGGTGATCCATTCTGTTTTGATGGGGTCAGTTGCGATACCGCCGGCTTGATCGATGATTTCGTTGTTGTCTCCCTTAGTGAGAAATCCTGAGTCTGTCCACCGTGGTTTGAGTGCGTTTCCTGTGAATGTTTTTAGACCGTATTGTGGTGCTAGAAGTTCTGTTTCGTTTTCGATGCCGAATTCTTTTATGGTGTAGGTGTATTCACCATTGGTTTCGTAGACATCCACCCAGCACATAGCACGATGAATAATCTGTTTTTGGTTGAATTTTCCATCGGGGTAAAAAATGATAACATCGCCATATCTTCCGTATGTTTGATGACCTGCTTCTCCTTTGGATTGTGCGCCTCTGTAGTTGCCACCGTGGGTGGTGATGTCTTGGCGGGTGGTGGTTTTTTTCACCAGCACCATGTCACCTGCATCAATCGTGCCGAGTCTGCCGAATGGTGGGTTTGGATGTTCCATGCTCCCGGATTCAATAGCGACCATGGGTGCTGCGAACCATTGGCCGGTATATGACCAAAGGATAAGCAGTACAAGGAGTACTGCGGTTAATGCGTAGAGGACGTCTCGTATCATTGCTATTTTGCTGTCTTCGCTGTGAAGAAATTTTGAAAAAAGGTGTTTGATTTTATGAAGGTCCATGTAGGTTCACAGTTGTTGTTCCTATTTTATCTGTTTTTGTGTGTTTTTTCGCCGCCCGGACATGGTGTTTGGGCTATATACTATTTTTTATCTTTGTCTTTTTGAGAAACGACGGTAGAGAGTGCCGCATATGGGACATCTATTTTGGTTGTTTGGTATTGTTGTATGGCAAGCTGGGCAGATTTGCGTCCATTTTAGGGGGTGTTTGATTCCGTTTTGGGTGATGCCTTGGTAGGGTATTTGGAGGTGATGGGCAATGTTTTGTATGGCGTAATCGTCGGTGAGGATGGTTACTTGGTTTGTTTTTGGTTTGTTGAGATCGTAGGCAAGGGCGAGGACTTGTATGTCTGTGGTGGAAAGTTGTTTGTAGTCTCCCGTACGTTGTGCTGTTTTTTTGATTGCATGGAGTGCTATTTTTGTTGGTGTTTGGGTCTGTAGGCCTTTTGCTTTGAGGAGTTGTAGATGTGTATGTTCCGGTCCTCCAGGGGTGATTTCATCTGATACAGCGGGTGGGATAATAAGGAGGGTATCGTCGAAATTAAGTGGTTTTCCTGAGAGAAATGCTGAGGTGTCGAGGATGTATATTTTTTGAATCATATTTTTTTTAATGCAGTGGAGTTTCTTTGGTGGGCGGGATGATTTTATTAAGTGTAGTGATGAGCTCTTTAGTTGGGATGCTTTGTTGTTTTCCAGTGTCCATGTTTCGGAGAGTTATCACGTTTTGTTTGAGTTCATCTGGTCCGATGATGATGGCATAGGTGGTGTTTTTTGTGTTGGCATGTTTCAGTGCTTTTCCGATGCCTCGTTGGAGAAGATCGATGTCGACGATGTATCCTTGCTTGCGGATTTGTTGGGCGAGGTGGAGGGTGTTTGGTAATGTTTTGGGGGTGACGGGTATGAGATAAAGGTCGATGGTTGATTCTGGGAAGTGGTAGTGTTCTTCTTCAAGTGCGAGGATAGTTCGGTCAAAGCCAATGGCAAATCCTGCTGTTGGTGTGGGTGTACCACCAAAGAGGTCGATGAGGCTGTAGGTACCTCCGCCGCAGAGTTGTTTTTCTGCACCAAGGATAGGTGCTTCGATTTCAAAAACGAGTCCTTGGTAGTAGTCAAGGCCGCGGACGATGCTGAGATGGAATTCTGGTGTTGGTATGGAAAATGCATCTGTGAGTAAGGTGAAGATGTGTTGTGTTTTTTGTAGTTCTTCGGTGAGCTCTTTTTGTTTTTTAAAGGATGCGGTGATCGTGGAAAGATCAGTTGTTTGCAGCAGATGAAGTATTTCGTCGATGTCCTGCTCAGTAAGGGTGGTGTTATGGAGGTATGTTTTTAGTTCGTCAAATTCTTCTTTGTCGATGAGGGGAAGGAGTTCTTGTTTTTGTTGGTCTGAGATATGGTGGTGCTTGAAGAGTGCTTGGACAAGGTCGAGGTTGCCGATTTTTAGGGTGATGTTTTTGAGTCCTACGTTTTTGAGGAGAGTATATGCTAGGGCGATGAGTTCGGCATGTGCTTCGGGTGTGTTGGTGCCGATGAGTTCGCAGCCTGCTTGGAAGAATTCTCGGTATCGTCCTTTTTGTGGGCGGTCGTAGCGGAAGCATTGACCAAAGTAGAAGAGTTTAAGTGGTTTGGGTTCCATTTGTAGTTTTTCAACGTACATGCGCATGACCGGAGCGGTGAGTTCTGGTCTGAGGGCGAGGTTACGTTGTCCTTTGTCTTGGAATGTATAGAGTTCATCGATGATGGCTTGCCCTGATTTTGCGGTGAATAGTTCCAACGTTTCAAAGATCGGTGTTTGAATTTCGTTATAGCCAAATTGGTGAAAGGTGGTCAGTATTTTCTTTTGAATATGGCGTCGTTTCTGCATGTCTTGTATGCTGAAGTCTCTAGTGCCGCGTGGTAATTGGAACACAGGTTGGTTGAATTCGGTGGGTCTTTAAGAGAGTTTCTATGACTTTTGCAGGTGTGGTAGTGGAAGGTGCTAAGTGTTCTGACTTCTCTTATTGAGTGGTGAGAAGCGTTTCGATTATTTCTTTATTTTTCAAAAATGGTAATGCGGAGGTATCTTTTGCCTTTTTTTAGTGGGTATCTTTTTATAACGATGGTACTTATTTTGTATTGGTTATATGGCTACAATCTCGAATGCACGACTTGTTGCGCAGGTTCTTCGGGCGGTTCTTTCGGTTGCGGGTAGACGAACATATGATGAATTTGCAGTGAAGGTTCTTTCTATGGTGGTTACGAATCTTCGGCGATATTTTGATTTATTTCAGTATGTATCGATTTCAGAGAAGGTCTATGTGGAGGATACCAAGCGTGTATCGGTGGATGTTGCTGTTGATCTCGTTGAGCCTATGGTGGTTGCGCAGGCAATAGAGCGTGTGCTTCGTGATGTGTGTATGGAGCTGGGTGATGAGGCGTTGTTGTATTTTATTAGTGAAATTAAAGAACATATTGGGGAAAGCTATGTGGATGCCTTAGAGCAGCGGGGTGTTGATTTAGCACGGATTGAACGGGATCATCATCTTCTCTATAGCAAGAGGAAAAAATCGATTCCATCTCCGCTGAAACCACCGCGTCCATATCGAGAGCAGAAAAAACCGCGGTTGATTGTTGATGAGTCTGGTACGCTTGATTATACTTGGAATGATGTGGACACCTGGGAATATCAGGATGGGGTATGCATGTTACATCAGAGTGATGGATCATTGCTTGATAGCTTACAGCTGGATCATGTCGTAGAAAATTATATTAATTCTAATACGAAATATAAAGAACCTGATGTGTCAACAAAATTACAAATCAATATTAGTGAAAAAGAATATGAGTTTTTAGAAACGTTGTATAATCGGGATATGGATATTTCGATGGCAACAGGTTTATTGGATGTTTCTGATCAGAAACTCAATTATATGGTTGAAAAATTACTCCGTTCTCAACTGCTTGAGCGTATATCTGATACGGAAGTGAAGTTGACTCAAAAGGGTATTGTTACCTTGTTGGAGAGCGTGGAAAAAAAATAGTTATTCTACGTGGTGTGTTCTATAACGGATCTGGCGGGATTAAGACTTTCTCTAAGATAGAGACTGTAGAAAAAGTATGTTTTTTCATTGTTAACTGTTTTTCTTTAAATTGGAACAATCCATTTTGTAAATATTTTAACCTACTGGTCATCAATATTGATTACCTACACATAGAAAAATTTATTAATGCTGAGAGCATATATATGCTATCATGGAAACCCTACAGATAGTAAAAAAACTTCAAGAATATCCTACATTTAATATTGACACTTTTGCAAATATTATTAATAATGATAAAATTTATGCTAAAATGCATCTTAACAGATTAAAAAATAGAGATATCGTAAAACGAATACAGCGAAATGTTTATACGGTACAAGAAGACCCTTTAATAATCGCTTCAAGAATAATATGGCCAAGTTATATTTCACTATGGACTGCATTTCGTTATTATAATTTAACTGAGCAAATACCAAATAAGATATCTGTTATAACTACTCGTTCAAAAAGTCGTGAAAATATACAAATAATGAATACAACAATTATTTTTGAAAAAATTCGACCATCATGGTTTTTTGGTTTTTCGAAAATCAAAATACAGGATTTCGAGGTTTTTATGGCAGAACCTGAAAAAGCTCTGATAGATGCTGTTTTACTTAAGAAAATTTCAACGACTGAAATATATTCACTATTACAGAATAATATCAAGAATATCTCTGCGAAAAAAATTGTGGATTATGTTCTTAGAATAAAGAATAAAGCTCTGATAAAAAGATTTGGCTGGATGCTTGAATCTCTTGAATTTAACTATGCAAAAAAGCTAAAAAAACATGCTTATAGGACTATGATACCACTTGACATCGCTCGCCCTATAACTGGGTTAAAGGACAAAAAATGGGGAATTATTGTTAATATTGGAGGAATATGATGATATCAAGATCAGAACTAACAAAAATTTCTGAAATGAAGCATCTTACTATTAGGAATGCCGAGAAGGATTATCTCTTAGAGTTTTTGTTATATAGCTTATCTGATGATAGGCGTTCACTTGTATTCAAAGGTGGAACAGCGTTATATAAATTTTATAATCTTAACCGTTTCAGTGAAGATCTTGATTTTGATGCTATTGGAAAGCGATTTGATGCTGATAAAATAACAAAAAAAATAATCAGAAATTTGGAACTTGCAGGAATGCAAAGAGCGCTTCCTGAAAAAATAGAATATAGCAATGAGACTAACATACGATTTGCAATAAGAGGGCCTTTGTATGATGGAAGCAAAAATAGCATGTCAAGAGTTACCATTAATATTAGCAAAAGAGAACGACCTATATCTCCTATTATGAAACTCCTTATTTCAACTTTTCCAGAAATACCATCATTTGAACTATCTGTACTTGATATTGAAGAAATTGCAGCGGAAAAAATTAGATGTATTATAACAAGAGAAAAACCAAGAGACATATACGATCTTTGGTTCTTATCAAAAAAAGGCATCACATTAGATGTTTCATTAATTAATAAAAAACTAAAAATCTATAAATTAACATTTAACCAGAAAAAATTCATAGAAAAAGTAAATGAAAAACAAAAAATGTGGAAGCGCGATCTAAAAGGTTTAATTATAGGGAACCTTCCTGAATTTGATGATGTGGTAACTGAATTAGTTGATTGGAGTAAAACCAGATAAAATAAGTTTCACTTTAAATTTTAATCTAGAAAAAATAAACGGATCTGCCGGGAGTTAAACAACTCAACAGGAGAGATATTCAGGAAGAGATTTAGAGATTTACCTCTGTTGATTCTCCTTTTTTAGAGGTGTTATTATGCAAAGGGAATCAATATATAATAAGATGACAAATGCTGAAAGAGAAGTAGCTCGATTGTTGAAAGAGATGAGAATTCAATGGTCATATGAACATCCTGTTTTTGTATGGGATGAAAATAAACGACCTAGGGTTTGGGCACCTGATTTTTATCTATTACACTTTGGAATTTATGTGGAAGTATGTGGTTCAGAAGAATTTGATTATGGCTATAGAAGAAGAATATTTGATGATAATGGTTATAGAGTGATTTTTTTACATTTGTATAAAGAAACAAATAAATGGAAAAATCATCTCTTGATGTATCTTGAATTATTTACAAATTATCGAAAGTACAAATTATATAAAATTCTTGAAAAAGAAAATTAATTCTATATTATAAATCATTCATCAATTAATTCATTACAAAATCGTTGTAAGGTTTCTTCTTCAGTTTCGTTATCCCTTCTATTCCTTCTATAAAATAGATTTCTGAATCTGTCTTCTCCATATTGATGTACAAGAAGATTGTTCCATAACATATGTCTAAAACGTTCAAAAAAAGTTGGATTTGTAAAATCATCATAGGTGAAATCAACATTTTGAGTGACTGCATTAATTGAATTTGTAATCATATCTTGATAATTTTCTCTTTCAATAACTCTTTGAACCTCATTAGGTCGAAAGTTCAAATCGATACCAATTTCGTGAAATAATCTTTCTAAAAAACAAGGATAAAAGTTCTGAGGAATAGGATTTTGAGCACTAACATTAGAAAAATCATCTAGATCGCTGATGATACAAGCACATTCACTCGCTAAAGTACAAGCTAATCTGACAACAATACTTTCCTGATTTCTTGATGTCCAATTGTTAGTACTAGGTCGAACGATAGCTCTGTTTCTTACTAAGTTATTCACAGCATTCATTGCATCCTGCTCAGATTGTTGATTTTGAAAATTAATTCGAACTCTAACAGACATATCTTCATCATAATGCCCAAAGTTTGGATGACTAATATTATTTTCATCAACAGCATCCTTGATATAACGAAAAATACTGATTGTGTCACATAAAACAAAATTTTTTACTATCAAATATATTTTCTTATAAACCATAATTCTCCCTGCAGATATGATAGATAAATTGTAAACCGTTAATAATTCTATGTAAAAAAGTATTTTTGATGTTAACAAAAGCTAAAAGAAGTATGATTAAATACAATAATTGAGCAAGGATGAGTATTAAGGAATCAATACTGAATAATTTAGCAATACCGGTTTTATTAGCAGTATTGCTTCCTATAGCTGGAGCTCTTGGTTCTTTCTTATCCACAGGTGAATGGATAGCTTGGATTCAATTAATTCCTTGGTATGGATGGATTATCTTCTTGTTACTAATACTAGTTTGGATAATTGCAATATTTATATACAGAAGATTCAAGAAAATCAAAGATACAGGACCAACAATATTTGGTATTCCATATGTGTACAAGAGACATGTCGTTGGTGAACTTCCATATGCAGGAGTTATTTGGAAAATATATGTGGATTTTACTGAACCATTTGATTCATTAGAAACAACAGCAATAAAGAATTTTGATGCGGAGGCAACACCAAGATGCCCAGATAATAATTGTAAAACAGAATTGGAGGAACAAAAAAGTTTTTGGGGAGGTTATATCTGGTCATGTCCCCGATGTGGCTTTAAAAAGAAAAACAAAGATAGTCGCTATACAGAATCTGAAAGAGCTGCTAAAATTGCTAGAAGTGATATTGAAAAAAAGCGTAATAAACAGCAAGAAAAATAAATCCTTCACTTAATAAAACAATAACTTAAAAGACGAGTATTGCTCCAATAAATATTATATGAAAGAAATCTGATTTGTTACTATTTGTATATCGGGAGTTTTACGATTATGATTTCGAAAAAAGAATTTGAAAATGGAATTAATCAGATAATCAAAGAATTCAAACTTGATAATCCTAAAATTGAGGGGAAGAATTATTTAAAATCAAAAGTTGGTGAAGATTGTTTAGCGGATATTAACACAAAAGAATATATGATAAGTGTACACATCCAGACGCAAGCAAAGCCAGATGAAGAAGATCCGTGGGATATTTCATATTCTCTACACATAAAAAATGAATTTGGTTTGTATTTATATAGCAGAGTTAATCATCTTATTGAAGGAAAACATGTTACTGACTTTTCCCGATGGATTTCATCAGCAGCTCACGATTATAACCAGAAAAAAAATAATGTATCTTTCCATTTTGGTGATAGGCCAATAAGAATATATGGGCATAAGGGCCATTCTGCAACTTCTGCTCTTGCATTTATAATTACACTACGAGGCTACGCTAAATGTGAGCCTGAAAAGATATTAGTTCTTAAAATAAGACATGTAGATAAATGGGATAATTATAGAAGCTTTAGTTATGCAATTTTTGTTGGATGTTTTCAATTTATATATGATTATTCCTACTGGGCGTTTTTTCCGGATTGTATGGGTTTAGATAGTGGTGCAGCATATGGTTCTTATTCCTCTGTCGAAGAAGTTATAAAAGAGGTTAACAAAGAGATTCCAGTTAAAATTGTTGAAATTGATGCACCATATAACGAATTAGAAAAACTTGCAGAAAAATGGTTTGATTCTGATTGTTACAAAGAAGGAGATAATGAGTTTTCATTAGTAACTCTAAACATCGAAAAATCTATATTCCAAAGATACCGAAATCTACGAGGTTCAGAAATGTTAGAACTTCAAAAATTACTTGATAAATATGATTTAACTGTCGAGGGTATTATTGATGATTTATTCAATCGTAATATAGGTGATACCCTTCGTAATCTTAGAATGATTTTACAGGATATCGGTGAGGATATCTGTAAAAAGTATAATATTACACTAATTCCATCAAAATCAAAACGAAAACCAAGTTTAACAGACGTAGCAATTAAACTAGAAGAAAATGGAATTATTGACGAGGGGCTCAAAATGTTATTATTAACCTATCAAAAAATAGCATCTGTATCTGCACATATAGTATTCCCAAAAGAGAAAGATATTGATACTTTTGAAAAACGACTTAAAATTAGGTTAATAATTTTAACAGGACTATATTCACTTTTAGAACTTTTGGTAAGAGTTCGCAGTTCTTATGGAATGGATGATGTTGAATTTTATGAGGATGAATGGTAAAATAATAAAGTTTTAGTGCTTTAAAAAGATATAATAATTAGTTGGGGGAATACCAACATTTGGTTTGATAAGAATGAATGATTGGTTAAAATTGAACAATAGACAAACTGGAATGTATGCTGAATATTTTTCAAAAATGGAATTTACAAAACATGGATTTGATGTATATACCTCTGAAATTGATGATAAAGGAATTGATTATATAGTTAGAAAAAACGAGAATGAATATTTTGATATCCAGTGTAAATCTTTAAGATTTGCTAAAACAAGATATGTTTTTTCTCAAAAATCAAAGTTCAAACCGAGAAAGAATCTATTAATGTGTGTTACTATTTTTGAACAAGAGAAAGAACCTACTTTATTATTGATACCCTCCATCGATTGGATTGAAAAGAAACATCCTGGACTTAAAGATAGAGATTATAAAGGTAAAAAAAGTAAGCCAGAATGGGGTCTCGATGTAACTAAATCGGATAAGGAGGAGCTTAAACAATTATATAATTTTGAAAAACAAATTAGTATATTATAGGAAAAATAAATGAAAAAGGTTACAGAAATTTATTTGTGGAAAGGAATCACTCTCACCCTCATATTTTGTGGTGCAATAATCATTGCATTAGCTTACTTCCTATCACAATTTAAAATAATTGATTCGGCGGGTATGCAATGGATGAGCACAATGGCTCTTGCTTTGACATCATTGGGGCTTGGTTCTTTTTCTATCGTGAAAACATTGTATTCTGAAAAACGGATTCAGGACATAGAAAGGAAAGAAATTCGAAGAAAGTTATCTATGTTACAGGTGGAGAATGATAATAATATTAAATTGATACAAGACTTAATTAGTAAGAAGAAACATTTTTTTCCACAAGACTTACTAGATAAAAAACTTAGCCAACCTAAAAAACAGAAATATATATTAACACCTGCTGAGCATAAAAAAATAAAAGGACTCTGGATACCAAAGGAAGAATTCTCATTTAACTATGCCCTGCAAGTTATTGAGCTAGGTCATTTTTTTCAGGAAAATTTCATCCTAAAAATACATGATTATATCAATAAGGGAAAGAAAATGAATGATCATAAATACATTTGCCAACATTGGGCATTAAGTCGTGGTGTTCCAAATCCTGATGAAACAAACAATTACTATAAAGCTCTCGATAATGTTAAGAAAGTTACAGATGAAATGAAAGATTTTGTAGATAGAGAATTGAATAGAAACGATTTAGGGGTTTAATACATATGACCGATATATACATTGATGATTGGGAAACTTGGGTAAAACTAAGTTCCATCGGGTCAGTATTTCTATTTATTCCAACATGGGTTTAATACCCCGGAGCTCTGCTCCGGTTGTTTTTTGAAT
>CAZTFR010000026.1:0-28320 GCA_964612945.1 uncultured Thermoplasmatales archaeon | reverse complement strand
TGCATCCCATCCATGCAGATCTGTATCGGTTTAGGTCTGCAAGGATTTTTCGGTTATATTAAGAAGAAGGTGAGCTAGCTAAACAAATACAATTTATTTTTTTCTTATTCATATTTCATTTCCTCCCAAATTATTCAGTATTATTAATATAATAGTGATTGATAAATCTTTTTGATCATTTTTTTAATTTTCAGTTACAAATGGGCTAAGTTGTATTAAAATATAAACACAATACTTAAATAGGCGTTACTTTTATATTAATATGTAATTTCGATGAAATATGTTGCATTGTTCATAGTTATTCTCATTGTATTACACTCTTTTCTAGGTGTTGCTCAAAAAGATGATTTGGTTGGGTGTTTTACCTGTGGTGAGGGTATTATCATTGCAGATATTGAAGGGGCTCCTGCAACAGCAGCATTAACGATGTTTGATTATGACAATGATAATGATATGGATTTTGTCGCAGGTATTCAAGATGCAGGAATGGATCCCCAGGAAGGTATATTTATGTTTGTTAATGATCGAGGAACATACAAACCACGTTACCTGTTCAAAGAGCAAGAGGTGATCGGTGATGTGTTAATATCTGCTGATTTTAATGAAGATGGTTATACTGATTTTATATCAGGAGGAACACAAGGTACTGTCCGACTTTTTATAAATCAACCAACATTCCTTGGATACCCTCGATTTGAAAATGAAGTATTAGCACAATTCGGCCAAACCGCCTGGGGTCTTACTACTGGCGATTTTAATAATGACGATCATATTGATTTTGCTGTTGCCTCTGCTGATGGTCCATTTACTCATGCGACAATTACAATTTTTTATAACGATGGTAATGGAGATTTTTCAAACCGAAATGATGTATTTAATTATTCCGAGCACTATATTCATTCATTAGATGCGGGTGATTATGATCTTGATGGTGATCTGGATTTTATTTTCACCTATTCTGAGACAAGCGGTAGTACTTATGTTTATGGTATTACATGTCTTCTTGTAAATGACGGTACGGGTAATTACTCTGAGTCACGAGTTATTGCTAAACGTGGTTCAGGAATTACCAATGATCCTGAAAATAGAATCAATCCCTGTATTACTTCAGCTGATTATGATGAGGATGGTGATTTGGATCTGTTTATTGGTGATAACAGTGGTAAAATTGAATATCTTATGAATAATGGCACGGGTAATTTTACTACTCTTGGTATTCTTCATGATTTTGGAAGCATAAGCTGGGGTCTTGCATCGGGTGATTTCAACAATGATGGCGATATTGATCTCATGGTTGCAGCTAAAGAACAAGGATCGATAGGACATATCTATCTGAAGCATAATATTATAGATCCTGTGAGGATTTGTAAGCCGCTAAGAAATTATCTTCATTTTGCAGATAGGACTCTTCGGATAAATTTTCAAAATACGATTGTAGTTGGAAAAATCAATATTGAAGTTGAGGATCAAATGAATTTCACTTCTGTCGAGTTTTCTATTAACGATGAACTACTGTTTGTTGATACTGAAAAACCATTTGATTTTTTATGGGATGAACGAACATTTGGGTTACGGGAAATCAGTATAGTTGCATATGATGCATCTGATAACGAGTATTCAGATGAGATAACGGTTGTAAAGTTATTTTAATAGTATCTTTGAAGAGATTATTAATTTATTCGAATCTTTTCAAAATGTATAGGCAAAATCGTAGAAAATTATTTAAACAAATATTATTGTTCTTCAATAAATTTAGGGAGGAAAAACATATGAGGAATAAAATAGTAGTAATATTGATTGCTTTATTGTTGTTATGCAGTGTTTCTGGATCGATTATACCTGCTAAAAATTTTATCGGAAAAAATGTCAATTATAAATCTGAAGAATTAAATAATACGATCCGAAGTTCATTTGATACAAAATCTTTATCAAGAAATGAGTATTTTAAATTGTTAGAAAAATATCCATATTTTTTAAATGGAACGATTTTAGATGGAAGATTCAGAGTTGTTGTATCTGAAAATGGGACTCCTCCCTCAGATATGGAGCCAAATGATTATGACTATTGTCTAAATAAGTTGGAAATGAAAACTATTTGTGAATCTGCAAGAGCTAAATTTATTAGGTCTTATGGATTTGACCCTTATCCACCAGAACCAGATCAAAAAAACATAATAATCTCATACGGGGAATATTTGGAAAAACAACAATTAGTATCGTCATCAGGTGGACCACATGAAATGTTTGGATCAATAGTAGTAAAAGTATTTCCCGCCAAAAATTCGAGGGATAAACCGAGAAATCCTTATGAACTTTACCGATCAACAGAGGACGGTTTCAATCGTTTTACTCCGGAATTTAAAATAACAACATTCACATATTTTCTTGAGGGATATTGGGATGCAAGTGATGTTTCTTCAAATGATATTTACAATTATTTAGTTGATTTAGGTGATGATGTTGATCAATATTTAAATTATGATAATCAAGTGGCAATGGGATGGGTAAAAGATGCTGCAGGCGGAACAGGAAAAGCCTGGATTTCTGGCTTTTTTTCTGTCGCAAAGGAAAAAAGTAATTTTCGGCATGAAGAAATTGCACAACATGAAATATCACATAACTTTGGTGCGAAGGACCACGGTTTTTTCTCTTGGCCACCTTGTTTAATGGGATATTTATGGCTATGGTTAAGAATAGGTAACTGGTGTAAAAGATGTCACGAGATTATATATAACCAAATCTGGAATTATGAATAAATTTAGGTATATATAATTTTAAAATGTATTATGTGGGCTGATGAATTTTCAGAAAATAATAATTACAATTATTATTTAGCATAAGGTACATCAAACCGATATGATGTTGATCTTGATAGGGCTTTCTTGTGTATTATTCTTTTCCCTCGAATATAAGTCTACAAGTATTGTTTCATATTGATATGCCCTATTTGTAATATTTTCTGAAATTGTATCATCCAATAAAAAATGGAAGGTTAACACATCACCATTGGACCATTCGATAAAGTGGGAAGGAAATGGTGAATGCCAATTTATGGCCCTATCATATCTAACACTTGTATTCGGAGGTATAGTATAATTTTTTTGAAAAACTATACCATTGTTTTTTTTGATTATCTGTATTTGTATATGATGAGATGCAGTATCTTTATTATTAATCGTATATAATGGTGCTGGAGTACCAACTATCGCCAAGGGGAATGTTAAATAGAAAAGATATACTACTATTGCAATTAATGAAATGATTACTATTATTAATTTATTTTTTTTCATGAGTTCAGAACCATATTCTGATGAAAGCTTAGATAATAATATTCATATAAATTTTTCTTTTTAATTTTCTTGTGACTGTCCTTTTTCTAAAGAAATACCTGAATTTTATATTTAATGCTTGTTTTGGTGTTGGATTCTCCAGAAAGTAATTTCTTTCTAAATTATCAAACAGCCGAAATCTTTATATGCCCTACTTGTATACAGTACTAAATTGTAATCATTACAAATTAGTAATTATTACCAAAATGATAACATGTACAAAGACTATGTCACACTCCTGAAAGATCATTGCCTCAAAGTCACCCATCCACGACTTGAAATACTAAGCTATCTTGATAAACATCATGATCATCCTACCGCAGAACAAATCTACTCCACACTGAAAAAAACAAGTCCGTCACTATCAAAAACAACGGTCTACAACGCCCTGGAAACACTTGAACACCATCACATCATCCAAACACTCACCATCTCCGGAACCGAACACCATTACGACATGCGGTCAGACATGCATCATCATTTTCTGTGCAAAAACTGTCATAAAATCATCGACATTGATATAAAATGTCCAAACATTCAAAAGGTAGAAGACCAAGGCTTTGAAATCGAAGAAGTCCATGGCTACTTCAAAGGCATCTGCAAAGAATGCGCCAAAAAAATGGGGAGGAACGATTAGACATGAATCCCAAAACACTACACAAAATACCATACGGACTCTACGTTGTCTGCTCAAAAAACAACAACAAATTGAATGGACAAATCGCAAACGCCCTCTTCCAAGTCACCGCAAAACCAGAAACACTTGCTGTCAGCATCAACACCCAAAACCTCACCCAGGAATACATTAATAAAAGCAAGGTATTTTCTGCATCAATTCTCAGCAAAGAAACACCCATGACCTTCATCGGAACCTTTGGATTCAAATCAGGAAGAGACATTGAAAAATTCGAAAACATCAACTACAAAACAAACAAAACCAAAGCACCCATCGTAACCGACTACAGCCTTGGATGGATTGAGGCAACTGTTATCAAGAGCATCAATATCGGAACCCACACCATTTTTGTAGGAAAAGTTGAGGATGCCGACATCCTCACCGACAAAAACCCCATGACCTATTCCTATTATCATGAAGTCAAAGGCGGCATTTCACCAAAGACCGCCCCGACCTATTCAGAAACAATAGATACAATAACTAAAAAGGAGGAAAAAAAGATGGACAAATATGTATGCACCGTCTGCGGCTACGTCTATGACCCAGAAAAAGGAGACCCCGATAGCAACATCCCACCAGGGACCAAATGGGAGGATCTTCCCGACGACTGGGTCTGTCCTGTCTGTGGTGCCGAAAAAGACGCATTTGAAAAGGAGTGATCACACTGAAAGCCGTAGAAATCAAGCCCAATGTCTACTGGGTAGGAGCAATTGATTGGGATCTTCAAAACTTCCATGGCTACCTCACCCAGAGAGGCTCCACCTACAATGCCTATCTTATTGTTGATGAAAAAATAACCCTTATCGACACCGTCAAACACTACAAATACGATGAAATGCTCAGCCGCATCAACGACATCATCGACCCGAAAAAAATAGAATACATCATCTCCAATCACGTCGAAATGGACCACTCCGGATGCCTCCCAAAGCTACACAACGAGGCACCCAACGCAACTATTATCACCTCAACACGTGGAGAAAAAGGATTAAAAAAACATTACACAGAAAACCTTCCACTTAAAGCAGTGGACTCAAAAGAGACATTTTCTATTGGAAAACGAACACTCACCTTCGTACATGTCCCCATGGTCCACTGGCCAGACTCCATGGTCACCTACAGCAAACACGATTCCATCCTCTTTTCAAACGACGCCTTCGGTCAACACCTCGCAACAACCAAACGATTTGATGACGAAGTAGGCTGGGACATTGTAAAAGAGGAGGCGACCAAATATTATGCAAACATAGTCATGCTCTACGGCGATCAAGTAAACAAGGCCCTACAGACGCTGCAAAATCTAAAGATTGACGTCATCGCCCCCAGCCACGGCATTATCTGGCGATCCTATCTACAAGAGATCCTTTCCGAGTATCAAAAATGGGCAACGTATCAGAGCGACAAAGAAGCAGTCATCGTCTACGATACCATGTGGAACTCCACAAAAAAGCTCGCAATCAAACTACAAGAAGGACTTCAAGAAGCAGGAATACCAACAACCCTGCGTAATCTCACCACCTACCATGCATCTACGGTAATCACCGACGTTCTTACCAAAAAACTTGTTTGTATCGGATCACCCACCCTCAACAACGGCATGCTTCCAACAGTGGGCGGCTTTCTCACCTACCTCACAGGACTCCGACCAAAAAACAAAACCGGCTTTGCCTTTGGATCCTACGGATGGGGAGGACAAGCACTTAAACAAATCCAACAAGTCATGCAGGACCTCAACTGGAATCTACCCATTGAAGGGGTTAACATCAACTGCGTGCCAACTAAACAAGATTTAGAAAACATAAAAGAGATTGGAAAAAAAATAGGAAAAAACATACAATAAAAAAAATCAAGGAGAAAAAAATATGTGTGAACATTGTGGATGTGAACATCAAAATATGAATATACAATACAAATGCGACTGTGAAAGTGAGAAGTGCGACTGCAACTCCATCATTGAATTTGAACAAGAACCACAGTCAACTCCGCATTGCTGCGGAAAACCAATGAAACGAATAAAATAAAAAAAAAAAATTGAGAATCACTTGGAGAAAAAAAGTATGGCAGGACAAACAAGTAGAAAAAAACCAAAGAAAGTAAATATCAAACCAAAAAAAGAAAACAGACAACCACTCGCAGAAAAAACCTCGTCTCCACCACCTGTTTGGAATCCTTTTGAACTCGTCGACAACATGGATCAATGGTTCTGGGAAGACCCCTGGACGCCAATCTGGTGGACCCGAAGACAGATGACACCTTGGAATAAAAGAACCACAGAACCCGACACCAAAATAACACCACTTGACGTCGTCGACATGGGAACCTCTTTTAAAATTATCACGGAGGTACCTGGAGTAACTAAAAAAGATTTAGACGTAAACGTGACCCCAAACCAAATCAGCATCTGCGGTGAACTAACAAGCGAAATCAAAGACGAAGAACATGGATACCTACGAAGAGAACGAAGCTACTCCTCACTCTGCAGAAGCACCGCTCTACCCGAAGAAGTAGATCCAGAAAAAGCAGAGGCAACCCTTAAAGATGGAATACTTGAAATTATTCTTCCCAAAAAGACACCCACAAAATCACGCTCAATACCAATAAAATAAAAAAAAAAGGAGGAAAAAAAATATGGAAGCAAATAAAAACCCAACCATCCCCCTGATAGGTGATACATTTCCTGAAATACAGGTGCATACCACCCAGGGCAAGATGAAACTACCTGATGCATACAAAGGAAAATGGTTTATTTTATTCAGCCACCCTGGTGATTTCACACCAGTCTGCACCACCGAGTTTTATGCATTTCAAAAACGCTACAATGCATTTAAAAAACTCAACTGCGAACTTATCGGACTCAGTGTCGATCAGGTCTTCAGCCACATCAAATGGGCAGACTGGATCAAAGACAACCTCAAAGAAGAAATCAAATTTCCCATCATTGCAGACACCGGAGCTGTTGCTGAAAAACTCGGCCTTATTCATCCAAATAAAGGAACAAACACCGTACGCGGTGTCTTCTTTGTCGATCCCAAAGGCACCATGCGCGCCATGCTCTATTATCCACAAGAGCTGGGACGAAACATGGACGAATTTATCCGCATGATCAAAGGATTTCAACTCGCTGACAAAGAAGGCGTCGCCATACCTGCCAACTGGCCTAACAATGAACTCATCAAAGACGAAGTCATCATCCCACCTGCAAGCGACGTAAAAACAGCCCAAAAACGACCACAACAATACACCTGCTACGACTGGTGGTTCTGTCATAAAAAAACAAAAAAATAAAAAAAATGAGGGAAAAGAAACAATGTTAAAAACAAATATTGAAAAAGCAATAAACAAACAAATCAACGCAGAACTCTGGTCGGCATACCTGTATCTCTCCATGTCTACCTATTTTGAAGAAAAAAGCCTTGGAGGATTTGCCAACTGGATGCGTATCCAAGCAATCGAAGAATACACCCATGCTCTACGATTCTACCACTACATTGTCGAACGCGGCGGACGAGTGCTACTCAGCCCTATTGACAAGGTACCAACCACCTGGAAATCTCCCCAACATATATTTGAAGAAACCTACAAGCATGAACAAAAAGTAACCGACCTCATCAACGATCTCGTTAATCTAGCAGCCAACGAAAAAGATCATGCCACCGTCAACATGCTCCAATGGTTCATCGATGAACAAGTTGAAGAAGAAGCATCCGCCGATGAACTCCTCCAGAAACTCAAACTCATCGGCAAAAACGGCCATGGACTCTTTATGATAGACAAAGAACTCGCAACACGTAGTTTCACTCCACCTCCAGAACTCAATCTTCTTGGAGGAACAAACAAAGGAGAATAAAAAACAATGAACCTTGGACAGTTCTCGGTAGAAGAACTCCTACTTGCCGCTATGAAAAGCGAAGTGGAAAGCAAGGAAACATACCATAAACTCGCCAGAAAAATCAAAAATGGACTGATCAAAGACAAATTTGAATTTCTTGCAAAAGAAGAAGAAAAACACCGTCAACTCATTGAAGAAATCTACCGCAACCATTTCCCAGAAAAAACCATAACACTTCCCACCGAATCACCAGTACCGCTCCCTGGAATCGAGATGAACGAAGACACACCTCTCAGCAAAATACTGCAAACCGCAATGAACGCAGAACAAGCAGCAAGCACCTTCTACAACCATCTCTCCACACGCTTTCCAAAAGATACCAAACTCCAGACCATGCTGCAATATTTTGCAACCATGGAACAAGGACACTACAAACTCTTAGAACTTGAAAAAGAAAGCATGCAACGCTTCGAAGAAGCTGACGTGTACTCTGAGATGGTACACGCCGGACCATAAAAAAAAAAAAAACCAAAAATGGAGGATAAAAAAATATGCCTAAACAAACAGAAATGCAAACAACAAAAAATATAAAAGGAACACAAACCGAAAAAAACCTCCTTGCTGCATTTGCAGGAGAATCACAAGCAAGAAACCGCTACAGCTTTTTTGCATCACAAGCAAAAAAAGAAGGATACGAACAAATCGCTGGCATCTTTCAAGAAACAGCAGACAACGAAAAAGAACATGCTGAAGTCTTCTTCAAACATCTACAAGGAGGACCTGCAACAATCACCGCAGAATACCCTGCCGGAAAGATAGGAAAAACCGAAGAAAACCTTCTTGAAGCAGCTGAAGGAGAAAAGATGGAATGGGGCACGCTCTACCCAGATTTTGCAGGAACCGCAGATAAAGAAGGATTTCCTGAAGTCTGCCGGAGCTTCAAAAAAATCGCCGAGGTCGAATCCTACCATGAACGACGTTTCCGTAAACTTCTGGAAAATGTCAAAACAAACAATGTCTTTAAAAAACAAAAAACAGTCAAATGGAAATGCTGCAACTGCGGATATGTGCACGAGGGACCAGAGGCACCAAACAGCTGCCCCGCCTGCCAGCACCCCCAAAGCTATTATGAGCTCTGGATGGAGAACTACTAGCCGGCCATCCTTTTATTTCTAAAAGTAAAAGAGGGAAAAACATGCAAGAACAGGCCTTTAAAGATGCCATCAAAACCGCTATCCAAATGGAAAAAGATGGCCATGAATTCTACAAAAAGGCAGCTGCCCAAACCACAAGCGATCTTGGACGATCCGTCTTTGAAAGCTTGTCACAAGACGAACTTCTGCATCTCGAAGTCTTTCAAAAAATGTGGGAAGACGCCATCGGAGAAGAAGAATGGGACAACCTCATCACCACCAGTAAAAAATATCAACACATCCCAATATTTCCCAAAGATCTTAAAAACATTGAAGGAAAAAATCCAAACACCAACGAACTCGACGCCCTGAAAATCGCCATGGACGCCGAACAAGAAGCAATTGACTACTACACCGACATCTGGAGCAATACCAACGACAATCATACAAAAAAAATCATCAATCAAATCATCGAACAAGAAAAAAAACATTACTTCCTTCTCCAGCAAGAATTCGATCATCTCAGCACCACAGGATACTGGTACCAACTTGATTTTCTCGGTGGCTAAAAACATATGAGACGGAGGATCTCCTATTTCACAACAAAATCAAGCTGATGCCGAACTGGATTGTGTCGGCTACTACTGCCCCATGCCTATTGCTATGACCAAAGAAGAAATCGAAAAAATAGATATCGGACAAATTCTCAAAGTAGAAGCAGATGATCCCGCGGCAGAAGAAGACATCAAAGCATGGGCAAAACACACCGGTCATGAGCTTCTTGCCTTTGAAAAAAAAGGATCCATACTTATCTTCTATATCAAAAAGAAGAAATAAAAAAAATGGATGAAGAAACTATGGCTAACAAAAAAACAATACTGTATGTGCAAACATCAGATGCGCCTGAACGGCAATACTCCCCGCTTGTTCTCGCACAAACTGCAAATGCTATGGATATGAACGCAACCGTCTACTACCTTGGAACCGCACTTAAAATTCTCAAACCAGGAGCTGCAGAAAAAATACAGATAGGTTCCTTTCCCAGTGTAGCAGACATGATCAAAAAAACACAACAACTCGGTGTCAGATTTCTTGTCTGCGAGGCATCCAAACGAATGCTTGGCTGGGAACAAGTCGAACTGATTGACAGGGTAAAAATCGTTGGTGCTGCAACACTCAACGACTTAGTGCTCGAAGCAGACGCAACCATGTGGTTTTAACAAAAGAGAAAGATAAAATGGAGAATATCTACCTAGATCACGCCGCATCCATGCCCATAGACCCCCGGGTATCACAATTTGCAGAACACTATCTCACCAACGACCATGGAAACCCGTCATCACTGTATACAAAAGGGTTGCAGGCAAAAGAAGCAGTTGAAGAAGCACGACACAACATCGCATCCCTGATTAACGCAGAAAATGATCAATCCATCATCTTTACCGGGTCAAATACAGAAGCAAACAATCTCGCCCTCATCGGAACTGCACGACGAAACCAAAACATCGGAACACATCTCTGCGCAAGCGCTATCGAACACATTTCCGTTATAAACCCTATGAAATATCTTCAAAAAGAACAATTTTCTTTTAACACCATCCCTGTGGATGCAACAGGGGTGATTATTCTCAAAGAGCTGAAAGAAAAGGTCACAAAAAAAACCATCATCACCTCTGTAATGTATGCAAACAATGAAATCGGAACCATCCAGCCCATCAAAGAAGTAAGCGATATTGTTCATAGGCAGGGTAACTACCTACATGTTGATGCCACCGCAGCAGCAGGAAGAATCCCCATTGATGTCCAAAAAGAAAACATTGATCTTTTAACTCTTTCGTCAAATGATCTCTACGGACCACCCGGCGCAGGAGCACTGTACAAAAAACCAGGTGTCAAACTACAAACCATTCTTTTCGGTGGTGGACAAGAACAGGGTCTCCGATCAGGTACTGAAAACATCTTTGCCATCGCAGGCATGGGCGAAGCCGCACGCATTATAAAAAAAGAAATGAACAAGGAAAGCACTCGCCTTAAAACCATACGCGATCAACTCATCAAACAGATCAACCAAATACCGGAGTCCTATCTCACCGGTCATCCCACAAAAAGACTTCCCCATCACGCAAGCTTCCGATTCGACGGCATCGAAGGAGAAAGCATCCTTCTCAATATGGACATGTATGGCATCCAGATCGCAACCGGCTCGGCCTGCTCCTCAAAAACACTTGAACCCTCACGAGTGCTCATCGCAATAGGACTCAAACATGAACAAGCACATGGCTCAATGGTCATGACCCTCGGCCGATCAAACACAAAAAAACAAATACCTTCCATTGTAAACGCAGTCCAAGAAACGGTCAAACGACTGCGCATGCTCTCACCGTTATCAAAAACATAAAAAAAGGAGGAAAAAAAACGTGACAGACACAGGTTATAGCAAAAAAGTAATGGAACATTTTCTCAACCCACGAAATGTCGGCGTCATTGAAAAACCAGATGGGTACGGAAAGGTTGGAAACCCGGTCTGCGGTGACGTAATGGAAATTACTATCAAAGTAAAAAACGACATCATACAAGATATAAAATTCAAAACCTTTGGATGCGGATCCGCGATTGCCACCAGCAGCATGGTCACCGAGCTTGCCAAAGGCAAACACATCGATGAAGCCGTCAAAATAACCAGAGGAGACGTCGCCGATGAACTCGACGGGCTTCCACCACAAAAGATGCACTGCTCAAATCTTGCTGCTGATGCATTACATGCCGCAATAGAAGATTATAAGAAGAAAAAGAAGAAATAAAAAGGAGGTGAAAAAAAGAAATGACAAAACGAAATCAAATTTACAAATGTAAAATCTGTGGTAACATTGTCCACGTTGTTCATGAAGGAGTCGGCGAACTTGTCTGCTGCGAACAACCCATGAAACTGCTCGAAGAACAAACCAAAGATTCAAGCCTAGAAAAACATGTTCCCTACATCGAAAAAACAGAAAACGGATATCGCGTCCAAATTGGGCAAAACCAGGATCATCCCATGGAAGAAAAACATTACATCGAATGGATCGAACTCATCGCAGATGGAATGTCCTACCGAACCTATCTGAAACCAGGAGATAAACCCCAAGCAGAGTTCTGCATCCAGGCAGATACGGTAGCCGCACGAGAATACTGTAACATCCATGGCCTGTGGAAGTCACAATAAAAAAAAAAATAGTATTTCTCTTACTTCTTTTCTTTTTTTTCAAATTTCGTACAACTTTTTCTAAATAACGTTTATATAGAACCTCAGTATAAATGTATTAGTATCTTAGGGTGAAAAACAAAATGAAGAAGCAAATAACATGTGTAGTGATAAGTCTAGTTCTGTTAAGTACTATAATGAGCGTTTCTGCGCTTGAGAATCAACAACTCTCAGATCAAATTCAAGAACGCATGGTTTTTTCTGATCCTACCGTAAATGAGCAATCCAAAACAACAAGAATCTCCCTTAGTGAGGCAACATCCACGCTGCTTGGTCCAGATAATCCACAGCTGCCTATTGTATCAAAAACGTTTATACTCCCCTTTGGGACAGACATTCAAGATGTTACCGTACGCTTTGAAGAGACACAGCAATACGAAATATCCTATCCTATTGTTCCCGCACCATCACCACGGTATATCTCTGATCAATTGAACGCAGAACCTCTTCAAGAAACATCGAATATAGCATCTATCAAATACACAGAAAATCAGTATCCAACACATCAATACAGTATGCGCACAGGGTGTGGATTAAACGGCGATGTACGAGTCACCTATGTTACCCTTCATATCTCACCTTTCCGCTATGCCCCCGAGCACAACACCCTTGAATTTAGCAAAACAGCAACCATCGACATCACCTATACCAACTCAAAACCATCACTATTTAATGGTGACAGCTACGATCTATTAATTCTTACACCATCAGAATTTCAAGAAGAACTTCAACCACTTGTGGACAAAAAAAATGAGGTGGGAACTCAAACGATGCTTACTACTCTTGAGGAGATCCCCGACACGGGTGTTGACATTCAGGAGGATATCAAATACTTTATCAAAGATACCATCGAAGAATATGGGATCACCTCAGTTCTCTTAGTGGGAGCAGGAGTGAAAAATTATGAGAAATTCCCTGTTCGTTACGCCTGGGTTCCCTCTGGACAATACGAGGCGAATTTTCCCAGTGATCTGTACTATGCAGATATCTACAAAACAGGTGGCGGATTTGCCAGCTGGGATGCAAATGGCAATGGAAAATATGCCGAATATGACGATGACAACCCCGAAGTAGACATTTACCCAGACGTTGCCCTTGGACGCCTTCCCTGCAATGACTCAGCAACAGTAACCGCAGTTGTGAACAAAATTATCAACTACATGGATCACAACAGCATGACCAACACCATCGTCCAAATCGGTGGTGACACCTTCCCAGGTGATGAAGAAAACATAAACGAAGGAGAATTTGCAAATGAAGAGGTCCTTACCAAACTCCCCGGATATACGACAACACAATGCTGGGGATCAACAGAGACACTCACCAAACAAAACATCATCAATGCAGTCTACGACGGCGTGGACTTCATAGATTTCTCCGGCCATGGAAGCTACCTCAGCTACGCAACACATCCACCCAATGATGAATCCCGCTGGATCCCTGAGGGAAGTCAATGGAACGGGTTTACCTTCGTAGAGTTTTTAGCACTCTTTAACATCAACAAACTACCTGTAGTGTTCTTTAATGCCTGTTCCTGCAACAAGTTCTCAGAATCGGATTTCACCATTGGATGGACACCTATAAAAAAACCATATGGTGGCGCAATTGCCTCTTACGGCGCATCAGGAATTGGCTATGGTATGGGTGGCAGCTTTGAAACTGCACGTCTCTTTGGCTGGATGGAAGTACATGCCTTCGAAGGTTTTTATGAGACAAAAGTGCTCGGAGAAGTATGGCAGGATTGCATTAGTGGATATACAAATTCTTTTGTAATGGAGGAGGGCGACTATAAGACCGTCGAGGAATTCACCTTATTTGGCGATCCCACGCTTGCAATTGAGGATGGTACCGACCCACAAACACATCCACACCGCAATACACGCCTGTTCACACATCTTCAGCGAATGATACAGTACATTCCATTGTATACGCTGTTCGTCAAATTTCTCCTATCAAACCTAATCTAATAGATCTGACCAACAAATATACCCCTCTCCCCCCCCCCCCTCTTTTAATACCTCTTTTGATATCAATATGGTGTAGACATGATAGAAATCAAAGAGGTCAAGGTAGAGGAAGTATCTGATAAAACATGGGAAAACATTGTAGAGCGATCACAAATACCTGTGGTTTGCATGTTTTTCAGCCCCACCTGCCCTCATTGTCACATACTTGAGCCAGCATTTGATCAATACGCAGAGGAATTTAAGAAGCAGATGATTTTTGTGAAGTGTAACGTGGTTGAAAATCAGAGAACAGCCCGACGATATGGTCTGATGGCTACGCCAACATTCAAGTTTTTTTGTCATGGCCGTCCGGTGCAAGAGCTGGTCGGAAGTATTTACCCGCCTCTTTTGAAAAAAACGGTGGAGGATGTATTGAAGCGTGGTGGGGAATGTATCAGTAAATCAACACCTATTGATTATTCAATATCAGCTTACGCTTAAGTTATCTCTTTTCGATTTTTTTTCCTTTATGACTCTTTTGTTTGATAACCGGCGGTTTCTTTTTTAAAAATGATAGCTATCAGGATTGTAAAAGAGGAAAAAGAAGACGTTATATGCTAAAAATGTTATAAATATTATTTTTAAAATAACATTTAAATGCTGATGTGCGTTAGCTATAGTAGGGATACATGATGAATAGAATGATATATTGTATGCTGATAGGGGTAATATTTTTGCTGAATTCAGCTCTGTTGACTGCAACGATTTCTGCAGAGTCATTATCTGATAGCCATGAGCAAACAACCAGTGGAATCTTGCCGGGGGTAACAATATATCAGCTTGATATCGTTGGGGTAAAAACGAAAACAGTAAATTCTGCCATTGGTCAGATCGTTGTCGATATTGAAACTGTGTTAAAAGCTGAGAATCTAAAATCTGGTTTTTTGAATGGTCACACTGATCAAGGGTGGGTAATTCAAAATGTATTGCTCCCTGAGAATTATCCATATGATACCAATGCAATGATATTTGATCTTGGTAAAACTGGTGAGATTCGGGCGCTTCCACTCTCTCTTGAGGTGACTGCTGATCCGCTGCACCGGTTCACAGGTGGTTCCCCAGAGACATATACTGTGGAAGATGCAGTGTATATGGATGAAGGTGATGATGATTCATTTGAGCTTGATCCTCATCCTCCAAGTCCGGAGATGGTTGAATTTGGCATTCAGGAAAACACATTTAATTTTACCCAGCCGGAGCATCCAAATGTTCAAACTGCAGCAATGCAATGTGTTCCTGCTGCCTATGCAAATGCCCTGCAATATATGGAGGCAGTTTTTGGTGTGGTTGTCCCACATGATCATATTATGGGAATCGATGGAACACCGGTTAACTCGTTAGTGGGTCTTTTTGATGTGTTAATGCATCGAAATGTGGTGAGTCGACCGGTTGGTAATGGGACGAGTCATTGGAGAGCTCTTCGAGGATTTTTGCAGTATACCCATGATGAAAGTATTCCTTTAACCGTTCGTCATCAGGGACTCAATGGAAGCGCCGATGTAAGTTGGACCGGTACCGATACATCATATGGTCAGGGTGCTGCAGTTACGTTTGATTTTCTCATATCAGAAATTCAGAACGGTCATGGTGTAGTCATGTTATATTGGAGATACGTAAACGGCGTTCATGTGGGTGGCCATATGGTTACAATTGTCACCGCAGGATATATTCTTGGTGAGCCGTTTATCATTTTTAGTCATGATAGTTTACAAACAAATTATGATCCTACAGATACGCTTGGGTTAACAACGCATCAGACGTTTTTAAATGATTCAGATGTTGATGGAATACTCAATGTGATAAATGTTGGGTGGACGGCTGATGGCGCACCAGAGATGGAAAAAATAGTGGCCCTCGATGCAGGAAATCGAGCACCTGCAACACCTTCTCCACCAAAACAAGGATTTGGCCTCATTACCATTGAAAAAGACACGGTGTATAACTTTACAACAAGTACAACGGATCCGGAAGGGCATGATATTTTCTATATTTTTGACTGGGGTGATGGCACACAAAGTCAGGTTGGACCTTTTGATTCAGGGAAAACCGCCACTGCATCACACATCTGGGAGGAGTATGGTCTCATAAAAATTAAGGTAAAAGCTCGAGATCAATTCTATGAATTCAGTGACTGGTCTGAAGAGGTTACTCGAGCAGTCCCCGGGTTTGAACTGGGCATCCTGCTTGTCGCTATCTGTTTACTTTTCTTTGTACGAAAAAAGAGAAGATAAGAGCTTTATCTCTCTTATCTACCTAATCGCTGTTCAGTTTCTGCAATTTTCAGGCGTGTTTTTATCACGGTATCCGGGTTCAGTGAGATGCTGTCAATGCCGCATTCTACCAAGAATTCTGCAAACTCTGGAAAATCAGAGGGTGCTTGTCCACAGATGCCAACCTTTCGTCTTGGTTCATGAGCATGTGCGGTGTCGATGACTTGTTTGACAAGGCGTTTTACTGCATCGTTTCGCTCATCAAAGATATGAGCGACAAGATCAGAGTCACGGTCAAGTCCAAGGGTGAGCTGGGTGAGATCATTTGATCCAATGCTGAAACCATCGAAGATATCAGCGAATTGATCGGCGACCACGACATTACTGGGAATTTCACACATCACGTAGACTTCAAGATTATTTTCTCCCTGCGTGAGACCATTTTCACTCATGATCTGAATAACTTTGCGTCCTTCTTCAGGAGTCCGGCAGAAAGGGACCATGGGTTTGACGTTAGTTAGCCCCATTTCGTCACGCACTTTTTTAAGTGCCCTACACTCCAGTGAAAAAGCAGGTTTGAATTTTTCATCATAGTACCGTGATGCACCTCGCCAGCCAATCATAGGGTTGTGTTCCTTTGGTTCATATAGGTATCCACCGATAAGATTTGCATACTCGTTTGTTTTGAAATCAGATAAACGGACGATGACATCATTGGGATAAAACCCTGCAGCAATTTTTGCTATTCCTCGAGCAAGCGTATCGGTGAAGAACTCTGCTTTATCCTCATAGCCGATGCTTTTTTCATCGATTTTTTGAATGACCTCTCGTATTTTTTCATCTTCATACATACGCTCTTTCAACGAATTGTAGTCGAGAAGAGCTAGGGGATGAATACCGATATGTGAGTTGATAATGAATTCCTCGCGGGCAAGACCAATACCGTTGTTGGGTATTTGTCCTTGTGAAAATGCTTTTTCAGGAACGCCCACATTCATCATAATCTGTGTTTTTGTTTGGGGGATATTATCAAGCTTTAGTTCATCAACGCGGAATTTGAGATTTCCCTCATAGATTCTCCCTACTCCTTCAGAGCAGTCCACAGTCACCTCGGAGTGATTGGAGATGTTTTCCGTCCCCGCTCCCGTTCCGATAACACAAGGGATTCCGAGTTCACGGGAGATAATTGCAGCATGGCAGGTTCGTCCTCCTCTGTTGGTCACAATTGCGCTTGCAATTTTCATAATTGGTTCCCAGTCAGGATCCGTCATGTCGGTGACCAGGATTTGTCCTTTCTCAAACTGGTGGATGTCTTTTGCTTGCTCGATGATATTGACTGTTCCTTGTCCTATTTTGCTTCCCACTGCTTCCCCCTCGATCAGGATATTTCCTTTTTCTTCGAGGACATAGGTTTGCATAATGGCGACATCTTTTTGCGAGTGTACGGTTTCCGGGCGTGCTTGCACAATAAACAGTTCGCCGGTGTTACCATCTTTTGCCCATTCGATATCCATAGGTTTTTGATAGTGTTCCTCGATGATCATCGCCCATCGTGCAAGGGTTAAAACTTCGTCATCGGAGATGACAAATCTGTTTTTATCTTCATCACTTACGGGTTGTTGAACAGTACCTTTTTCGCCGTAGATCATGCGTTGTTCTTTAGATCCCAGTTTTTTCTCAAGAATCGGACGGAAGTTATCTTTGAGCGTTGGTTTAAACACGTAGTACTGATCGGGATTGACCGCGCCTTGCACCACGTTTTCTCCAAGGCCCCAGGCACCGGTAACATAGACTGCGTTTTGAAATCCACTTTCAGTATCAATGGAAAACATCACGCCTGAGGAGGCAAGATCAGAGCGGACCATTTTTTGAACGCCAACAGAGAGATACACACTGAAATGATCAAATCCCTTATCCACTCGATAGGAGATAGCGCGGTTGGTAAACAGGGATGCAAAGCATTCTCGGACGCGTTCAAGGAGTTCATCTTCACCGCGGACATTCAGGTAGGTTTCTTGTTGTCCTGCAAAACTTGCATCAGGCAGATCCTCTGCAGTTGCACTACTACGGACAGCGACATCAGCTCCTTGTCCGTAGCGGTTTTCCATTTCACGGTAATGTTTCCGGATATCTTCTTCAAGTTCAGGAGGAATTTGCGTATTTTTTATCAGGTTTCGTATCTTTTCTCCACGTTCAGCAATGTTTTGGACATTATGAGTGTCAAGATCAGAGAGAATTTCTTTGATTTGGACATCAATTCCTGCCTGTTCCATCGTGTATTTATAGGCATAGGCGGTGATCGCAAACCCTGAAGGGACTCTTACGCCTTTTCCCCCCAAATTTTGGATCATTTCACCGAGTGATGCATTTTTTCCACCGACAAGCGGGACATCATTAATTGTTAGATCTTCAAACCATTTGATAAAAACTTCTTCGATGACTGTTTCGTTCATTCTCTTTTCACCATCTCATACTGATAGCTGAGACGAACTATCATCAAGAGATATTAAAAACTTCCCCTGCTGTCGTTTTTTCGTCGGCCTTATTTTTTATCGAGTGCATCCTGCAATGTTGTAAGCATTTGTGTTCTTTTTGAAAACAGTTTTTTGTGTGGTCTTGTGTAGTTGTTTGAAAGGATGTAGGAGAAGAGCAAGGGTGCTGCAATGGTAACATCTGCGTAGACGACGACGTCATTTTTTACTTGTGAGGGTTTTACTTTTTTCCAGGAAATCGCTTCAGAAGGGGTTGCTCCTGAAAGTCCCCCCCAGTGAGGTGAGTCGGCGGTGATTTGGATGAAATAGTCATGTCCTCCACGATCGAAGTTCATGATTTGGCTGAGCATGGGTTGTGTCTGCATGTAGAAGTTTTTTGGAGCGCCTCCGCCAAGTTGGACTGACCCATTTTTCTTACTATGGTACACATACGCAGTTGATTCGAGTATGTCAAGATCGGTGTCAATGACAAGAGAGGATGTTTTTGTTTTTTCAAGGGCAAGATTCATCCCTATCGATGAATCTGCGGGAGACGGTGTAAAGATAGGGACATGATATTTGGCTGCTGTGGCAAGCAGGGAGTATTCGGGATGTTTTGTGTGGTTTAGTGCATAAGCTCCAAGATGATAATGAAGCTGGGTGGTGGAAAGCGGTTGCGTTGGTTGAAGCTTTTGTATGGCTTGCTGAATGAACTGGTCTGTCTTAAGGAGGGTTTCTTCAGGTAAAAAGATGTCGTAGATGCGCACAATGTTTTCTTTTAAAAGTTCTGTGTCATTGATACGAAAGTCTCCTTGGTGAACAGGGAGATCAAGGGCGAAATGAAGATCGTGATACAAGTTTGCACCAGTGGAGATGATGAAGTCTACCAGGCCGTTTTTTATGAGGGGAATGATATAGCGGCCCATACCTGTGGGAGTAAGAGCACCTGCAATGGTAAGACAGATAGTAGCATCGTCAGTGATCATTTGTTTATAGATAGCGCACGCTTCGGCGAGGCGCCCTGCGTTGTAGGCACCTGACGCTTTGTAAGAATTGATGATGTCAGTACTGATTGTTTTTGTAAGATCTGGAGGTGTGGGTATGATACGTGGTCGTTGGAGATAGGGTGAGGAAGGCATCTGTTGTTTACTCCTCTATAAAAACAGCAGCAGCAAGCACAGTTGTCCACTGACCGTTTTTGTCGCCGCGGGCGGTCTGAACGACACTCTGGGTACGAAAGATGCGGCCGCTTGCTTTGTATTCCTGCTTTCGTTCATCCCATGCTTTATCGACATCAAACTCGATTCCAAGGGTAGAAGCAAGCATAGATGCTGCCAGATCCTCCGCATGATCACCTGCTTTTTTTGCAACCTCTCCATAGCTATGATGCTCAGAAATATAACCATGAGTGTTTGGTTCCTTTGGTGTTGCAATACCA
This sequence comes from uncultured Thermoplasmatales archaeon, assembly GCA_964612945.1. Taxonomy (GTDB): domain Archaea; phylum Thermoplasmatota; class E2; order DHVEG-1; family DHVEG-1; genus CAZTFR01. The sequence goes on along the minus strand of CAZTFR010000026.1, from coordinate 7,987 downwards.
ATAGAGGCGCCGATCAATCGATTGGGTTCACAGGTACTATTACGTGACATCACACAGTAGGTGATCTCCCCCGGCTGCAAAAGCTTAATTCCCTGTGCAGGGGTAAGTATTTGGCAGTGCGGTGGTACAATACTTGATACGTTGACAATATTACATTTTTCAATACCTGCACTGCGCAGTGCTGCCTCAAAAGATTGCAGCTCATGTTTATGGATGCCGACTCCTTTTGTAAAAAATACTTTCTTAGGAACCATACGTGCCCGAAAAACAAACCATTTCTTAAAAGTATCTATCCGAATTTATTTCTCATTCTCATCGGAGATATCAGCCTGTTTTTTCAGCATATCACGCATCTGTTTTTGAAGATCCATCTGCTCCTTTTGCACATCAACCTGTTGCTTTTGCACCTCAACCTGCTCCTGCTGATACTGGGTAAGCACATTGCTTTGCACTAGATTCTCCATCAACTTTTTTATCTCTTTATAGGGATGGACGCCATGCAGCTCGTAGTAGGTTCGCGCCCGAGGGGTCTGCACCTCTTTTCCACCGCCAAACAGGCCCAATAGACCCACCTTTTTGGTTCCCACCTCAACACCACCAGCAGCAAACGACTGATCACTGCCGAGGCCAAATCCGGACTGACTAATTGGAATAATAGATCCAAACCCAAAAATTTGACCAAGGATGCCTTGACGAGAATCAATATCCGTGATTTTATCATACCGTAACGTTCTCTCCCGTTTGGTCACAATACCTCCCTGAAAAACCAACCGTAAATTCGAAATAATATACCGATGAGACCGACGATACCATTCTACAAAAAGAAAACCAATAATCGCCGTAAACGAACTATAAAACAAAATAAACACACTAAAGGTATCTTTTGCATACCATCCCTGCCAAAAAATCAAACCCAGACCACCAGCAAAGATCCCTGCATAAAGAAAAAAGATACTCCACTTAATAGAGAGAAGCGAGGCAATCACCCCAGCAAGAAGCAAAATAATTCCCCAAGTAGCAACTGCGATATACCACTCCGAAAAAAAACCACGAAACTCAGAAAACGTCATAATCCACCAAAACAGCACACCCCACACCAGAAGAAAAATACAGAGAGACTGCAAACCCATAAATGACAAGGGGTGCGGCGATAGCACCTTTTCAACGTTTTCTTTTTCCAGCAGATCTTCCGGCTCCATCCTCAACCCTCACAGCGTTCATCTTCCCCTCAGATTTAAATCTATTGGTCTTATAATACAACAAAACAACCACTACACTCACTGTCAAACACAGCATCAACACAAGCGCCAAACTCCGCCCAAATTCTATATTAAACACTATACAGACTCCCCGTGTTAGAACATACGAAACAAAAAGCACCACATAGGGAACCACCCACCATAGACCAGGAATCTGATCGGTACACCAAATTAAGATCAACAACAAATGCGCAATCAGAAGCGCCGTAATAGAGATAATAGACAACCAACCAAACAACGAAAACAACGTAACAAACCAATTCAACTGAAACACAAAAAACAAATAAAAAAGACAATACAACAGCAAAAAAAGCAACAGTAAATACACCGGCTTACTCATAATATGATTCTTAATATTAGTTAAATCATAAATCATATCCACTTTGCGTCGTTTCTTCTCACCAATATAATTCGGCCGAATCCCCAAGCCTAAAAAAATCAACAACAGCAAAAAACCAAGATGAGACGGATGAAAAAGATCAATGGAAAACAGAAACACAAAAAAGCTTTCTGAAAAAGAATACAACGAGGCCCCATACACAATCAATTGATTACTAAACGTATAAAAGGAAACAAAATCAGATGGGGGAGAGGGAACACCAACATTCTCCTGAATCAGAAAAACTAGCGCAATCATTAGCATCGCCGCAGGGATAAAAAACGGGCCTAAAAACAAAAACGAATTTGAAATCCACTCAAAAATACCTGGTTTATGTTTCTTTGGATGCACCTCTCCCTCATGAACACTTAATGAAAAATGAGAAACACCACTTCGTGTCACCGTAAAACCAAGCGCATGACAGAGTGATTGAAACAAAATTCCGATAAAATTAGTAAAACGTACCAATGGCCCATGACGGGGTTGCAGCTTCCAAAGCAGATATTTTTGACTCTCAATAAAAAGAAGTTGAATGAACCAGAACAAAAGCATCCCAAACAGGGGTGCCAAAGGGGCAAATAAAAAAACATCAATCAATGAGGCATCCATATCCGTCTACCAGAGGGAATCAATAAAGACCGTTATAAATCCTTGTTTACACCACAATAAGATCAGTCTCTTCACCGGTGTATCGATACGCTCTCCAAGAGTGACTATTATATGGGTGAGCAGAGATAATATGAATTTTGCCTCGTTTACGAAAGAGTTCAAGATCAGCATCAGAGGGAACAGGATACGGTGAAGGATGACTATGGACTGTTCCTGCAATAGTATAGTCAATAGGCAGCATATGCATTTGAAAAATTGCATGGGCATCACCAGATATCGTCCCCGGAAGCAATACTAATTCTATAATGGTATCCTTCTGCAGCTCATCAATTCGAAGGAGCCCAGCAAACTCATTTGGATGACTATCTCGGGCACACGCATAAATCAACTCTAAACATTTTCGGGTTATCTTCCACTGTTTTAATGGAGCATTCAATCTGGATTTCTTTTTAAAAGGCGTCATAGCTATCGTATCAGTTTCAACCGTACCATCTGATAGAAAGATTCCCCAAATCGAACAAAACGAGCCTTTTTTTCAGAGCCGGTAATCTGAATGTCACTTTCAGAGGTAACAGGGGTGTTATATCTGCCGTCTACCACGATCTGGGTTTTTTTACTTTTTGCAAGTATCGCAATTTTCACCGTTTTATCGAGTGGTATAATCCAGGGACGTGCAGAGAGCTTGAAGGGTGCCAATGGTGCGATCACCATCGCATCAACCGCAGGGTCCATTATAGGTCCGCCTACGCTCAATGCATAACTGGTAGATCCAGTGGGTGTGGCGACGATAATGCCATCTGCACCCATGGTTCCAATGAGCTCGTCTTCAATAAAAATCTTCAGATACATGATTTTTGCAATCTGGCTGGTTTGCACAGTGACCTCATTAGTGGCATCGGGCAAGGGGTTTCCATCGAGAAGAACCTGGAGTTTCGATCGCGTTTCAACATTGTAATCCCCGGTTACTACTCGTTGAAGCCCACCAATTGCATATTTTGATTCTACCTCACAGAGAAATCCCATGCCGCCGCTGTTTATTGAAAAGAGCGGTTTATCGATTTCAGATAGCACCATAAGAATCGTACCATCACCACCGATGGTGACTACCATGTCGCATTTTTTGTTAAGGTCCTTAAGAGAATATCCTTTGTCGTCCATTGTACTGGCAAGTGCTTTTTCGGCGAATACCTGGCCATGATTTTCTAAAAATTTGTAAACTTCCTGACCAAGTGTACACGCCTTTTTTGAGGTTTTTTTACAGACAATCCCCCATTTCATACTACCGCAATCCTATCCTTTAACTGCCTTCATCAACGGTTTTAATTTAAACAGAAGTGATGGATGTTTTTTCATTAATGCTTTCAGAAGGCCAAGTGAACTGACTTCATCAAAATTATAGTCGTGTAGTGAATCAGCAAGCATATCTAATGTTTTATCTTCAAAATCAAGCATGATATCTTTTACGATGTAGTTCCGATGGATTTTTTTGTAGAGTGTTGGTTTGATATGTGTTTCATATTCGCTGAGTAGCTCTTTTGTAAACTTCTGTTGTTCGACTGCTTTACCGATTGTGTTTCCCGCAGCGATACCTGCTTCGATACAGGCCATGAGCCCCCCTCCGGTTATAGGATCGACTTGTCGTGCTGCATCACCTACAAGAAGTAGATTATCTCTAGTGGCCTCAATAGGTTCTGCAACAGGGACAGATCCAGTGAGAAAGCGGTGCGGTTCTCCCTTTTTTAGTTCTGGATGTTGCTGTATGAAACGATCGAGGAGTTGTTTGGCAAGACCTGGTGTGCTGAGGCTGCCTAGGACTCCGATACCAACGTTTGCCACATCTGCCCCTTTGGGAAAAACCCATACATATCCTCCAGGAGCGATTTTTTTTCCTAAATAAAAATCACAATATTCTTTTTCGCAGTCGACGTTGGTTAAGGTGTATTGGCAGCAGGATTCCAAGTCATATGATTTCAGAAGTGTTTTGATGCCTCCCCAGTGGCCAACTTTTGATTCTACACCATCTGCTCCCACGACAATATCGGCTTTAATTTCAAGGTCTTCGTTGAACTGTTTGGCTTTTATGCCTTGGATATGATTGTTTTTTTTAAGAAGCCCTGTTGCTTGCGTGTTCATCTGATAGGTCGCACCAGCACGCATAGCACCTCGGGCGAGTTCTTGATCAAAGATGTCTCGATAGAGAACATAGCCGGTTTCGTTTCCTGCCATTTCTGAGGCAAGAGTTACTGTGGTTCCATTGGGCGAGACAATGCGGGCGCCGTCCATGTTGTTGGCAATCCATCGACGTCCTTCAAGGACGTTGAATTCTTCTACTTTTTTACTGATGCCCTCCCCACAGAGAACAGGAGTTCCGATTTCCTGTCGTCGCTCAAGAACAAGGACCTTTGCACCTGCTTCTGCAGCAAACCGAGCAGTGACACTTCCCGCAGGTCCACTTCCAACGATTACTACATCATACTGCATGATCTTCAGGTCTCCTCCAGGTGAATGGCAGCAATAGGACATACTTTTATACAAATACCGCAGCTGTTGCAATGCTTTTTGTTGATGCAAGCTTTCTGCGCCTCCCATGAGATGGCGTCTTGCGGACAGACGCTGATGCATCCGCAGCAGGCAAGACAGCTCGTGGTATCAACCTGTGCCTTAGGCTTTTCCATAGGATTCTCCTCGAGTGATCCCTGATGCAATAAGATGGGCGACTCGTATCGGCTCAGGGATTACACCTCGTATCGTAGAAACCTTTATTATTTCTTCTGCCGGCTCCAGAGAGATTCCTGCGGTGCGAACAAAGATAGGATTATATTTTGTTGGGACCTTGTGCAGGGTTCCTTGCTGAAGAAGTTGCCAGCGATCCTGCCAATCTTCGAAGTTTTTTTGAAGAGCGGTTTGTATTCCCCTAAAATCTGGTTCATCCCGAGTCACTGTGATAATAGGAAGACCAGATTGTTCAGCAAGCTTTTCGATATTGAGAATGTTAAATCCGCCGAATGTAATTCCATCGATCATTATTGCTTTGAGCTGTTTTCGATGGCGTGTGTTTTGAATCATATCAAGACAAACCGAGGTGGCCTCTGTTCCATCTACCGTGACCTTGCTACTGAGAACGCCTTCAAGGTATTCTCCTCCACGCATCACAACTCCTACGACACGGCAGTACTTATCTGTAAAACTAAACGGGGAATCATCAATGCCTAGAATCCGGATCTGTTTTTTCATTCTACACTGCAAAAAAGGGAATGGAGCTCAAGTACATTTCGCATTGAACGTTAAAAAATCTATTCGAAACATTTCAAATAAAATATATAATTATCAACATGCATTACTTTTGGTATAGTTAAAAGAAATTCTATATGATTTGGTTGTTGTCTCATGCAACGTTGAATAAACCAAACATACATCAAAAAAAGAGTATATTGAGACAAAAAAATAGTTGTCTTAAGTTTACATTTAAGCGAAAGAAAAAAAATGTGGGAGGAACGCAATATGAAATACGAGAGGATGTTAGTATGTTGTATCATCTTTTTATTAATTACAGGTGGCATTGTATTTGAGAGTAGAGGTAAAGCAATCGATGATGAGGTTTATTATTATCATTTACTTTCCCTCCATCCTGATTTAAGCACCTTTCCCCAAGGGACAGGTACCAGTTCAAAATGGGGAAACGAATACGATGATATTAGTGGCAACTATAACACATATAGCTCTGTTTATCCGACACATGGAATCGAGTTAAGCCCTGGAGGTTGGCCATGGGATGCCGGCACTTCGTGTTACTGGCTCTACGTTGGAGATGCTGAATATTTTAACGTTAGGATGTTTATGACAGATAACGCACAAGGATTAGGGCCATGCATTGGTCTTTGGAACTTCCAAACTGAAACTGTTGATTGGGGCGATCATCTAGGACATGGTACACACATTTGGGTGAAAAGGACGATAAATAATAATGTAGATCCTTTTATTAATCAATATGGATACATTTATGTTGAGATAGGAGATGCGGCGGCCGATAATACCCATGTAAAAGAGGTACAGGCAATCTATAACCAACCACCTAATACTCCGAGCAATCCCTCGCCCCCGGATGGTGCCTCTGGACAGAGTATCACAGTTGATCTTTCTTGGACTGGAGGTGATCCTGATTCCGGTGATTCAGTCACATATGATGTTTATTTTGAACGGAATGATCCGACACCTGATACTCTTGTTTCAGATGATCAAGCTTCAACAACGTATGACCCAGGAACACTCTCCTATGCCGCTCATTATTACTGGAAGATTGTTGCAGAAGACAATCATGGGAAAACAACTGAAGGACCGGTTTGGGATTTTACAACGATAGCCAACGATCCGCCAAATGCCCCCTCAAATCCATCGCCCTCAGATGGAGCAACCGGACAAAGTATTAACACAGATCTTGATTGGTACTGTAGCGATCCAAATTCTGGTGACACATTAACTTATGATGTTTATTTTGGAACAGATCCTACCCCAGATACCGGTGAACTTGTTTCCCAAGGACAATCCTCTTCCTCTTATGATCCAGGAACACTTGGATACAACACACAGTACTATTGGAAAATCAATGCCATAGATAACCATGGAGCAGAAACCATGGGCGCTATTTGGGATTTTACAACTACATCCTCATCTAACGACCCGCCAAATACCCCAAGCACTCCATCAGGACCCACAACAAGAAAGATAGGGGAATCAGGAACGTATTCAACGAGTGCAAAAGACCCAAATGCTGATCAAGTTCAATATCGCTTTGATTGGGATGCAGATGGTTCTCATGAGTATAGTAGTTGGACAAGTCTTATGAATTCTGGTATATCAGGGAGTAAATCACATACCTGGAGCTCGTCTGGAACCTACGCGGTTAAGGCTCAAGCACGAGACGAACATGGAGCAATAAGTAGTTGGTCCTCTGCGTTATACGTAACTGTTTCAAGCTCATCAAATCCACTATTAGCATTTTCTCCTGATGAAATTCATTTTGGTACTCATTCTCAGGGTTGGACGGGTAGTCAAACCTTCGAGATTTGGAATAAGGGAAAAGGGACATTGTCATACTCAATTTCCGAAAGCATCTCCGGGATCACTATCACTCCATCGAGTGGAAGTTCCTCAGGTGAACATGATAGTATCACAGTGTCTGTCAGTAATACGGAGTCCCTCTCCGGATATTATAGCGGAACGATTACGATTTCTTCCAATGGCGGCTCAGGAAGTATTTTTGTTGATATCACAATATCTGGGCCAAACTCGTTTACAATTGTTCATATTACTGATTTACATATCGGTGCAGCAGGCGCAGCAGAAAGAGTTAGCGATGTATTAGAACACATCAATACTCTCAATCCAAAACCGGATGCAGTAGTCATTACAGGTGATCTGGTGGATTGGGGATGTTTATATTTAAGTCCACTTATCACGCGTATTGGTGTGATTGTCCCACCGTATTGGCCAGACATTGGAAAAATGAGTTATATGAGTTTTATCTCCCTTTTAACAAGTGAATTAGATGATGACATCCAAATATTTGTATGCCCTGGCAACCATGATTATCGTTATGGGGACTGTGATTATTTGCTTTGGCATCCTTACTATTGGACTATTAATCCTACATGGTGGCCTCCAGGTCTTTTAAACTGGCATCTTGGTTATAGCCTGCAAAACTATCATGACTTTATATTCCCAGATACAAACTATGAGTATA
>CAZTFR010000025.1:0-28484 GCA_964612945.1 uncultured Thermoplasmatales archaeon | reverse complement strand
GAGCAGCTCACTGGACCCGCATGCCTGGAGATGGCACTGGACTATATGCATTGGAATACCTCTGAGAGTAGTACGATTCCCCGTTGGACCAACACTAACATTGGTGATCACGGAACGATTTATGATGACATCTCTGAGAAGACCGATGGCTTTGTGAATGCGCGTGGTCTGCAGCAGTATCTTCAGACACATCGACCCTCACCCTATGCAGAGTATGGCTATAATTTTAACATTAAGTTTACCAATTGTTCTTGGAATGAGAATTGGACGCGAGATAGTATTCTTGGTGCTATCTGCATCTGGACTGATTACAGTACGAGTTATGCTTTTGGAAACGGACACGATGATGTGGCATTGAAGCCTGGTCATCAGCCGCATGTGCCTGCGTTTGTCCCTGGTTTTGGTGACTACGGTCGGTGGCTGGCGATTCGGGGTATACATACCGATGTGAAACCATGGATTTTTGAGAATCCGCATGAGGCAGCGGTTGATGAAACAGAGAGTGATTCTCATGCAAATACCATTTCTGTTTATGGGTATTGGGTGAATGATCCGTTTATCTCTGGTATTGGTGAGAATACGTATAAAACTGGTGAAGAGTTTAAGGAGACCTATTTTGTGCCTCTTGATCATCCTGGTGATGTGTATGATGGTGAGCATGTCGCAGTTGTTGAACCTCCTGTTGACTATAGTGAACAGGGAGTTGTTCCTGAGGCAAATACAGTATGTTGGCCGCAGCCATTACAGAGCAATCCACCGGTAAGACATGCGTTTGAGATACCGCGTAATGCACAGCTCGTTAAAGCCGCGGTTTCTTCAATTCAGAATCTTCTTACTTTGAATTCCGATTTGCATGCAGTTTTTGAGCAGAGTTATCCGCAGCATCCTATTCGAGTGACAACTCTTCAGGATCATAGTCGGGATTACTTTTTGATTCCGTTTACTACCTCTCCGAGTTCCTGGAGGCCACGGGGTCGTGAGCACTCTGATGATTGTACTACGTTGGTGATTTGTATGGATGCAGATACTGGTCAGTTTCAAGAGCTCAGCTGGGTAGAAACACCCTCATCCTATCTCAAGGTAACACTCTCTGATGCAGTACAACATGTCTACGATCATCTTCTCTCCCTTGGCCATACCCGTGTTGACACCCGAAGCTTTACAGAATACTACCTCTACCGAAATTATTCTCCTTTTTACCCAGATATACAAGTCTTTACACCGTATGGAACCTTCATTGTCACCCAAGAAAACCGTCTCATTGAACAATAAAGAAACACATAACTCCCTCTTACTTTCTTTTTATTACCGAATTCTTCTTATAATTAAATAAAAATGCCTGATACCACATGAAGCATCAACGGTTAATCATAGCGGTGATAGTAAGCGTTCTTTTAATCTCACTTATTCTCTATCAAGTTACCTATCAGGACATCTATGATCCTGATATAGAATATATTTTCGCTCACATCGAAGACTACAGCAACACCTCCATTGCATTCACTGGTGAAATCATCGAAGCAGATGCTATGCAGCAGCACATTATCGTCGCTGTTGGCCCCCCGCCCCTTCTGCTTACAGTCACGCTTCCTTCACACACTGATGAGGTAGCTGTAGGTGACATTGTAGAAATATCTGGGATATTACACAATCGCTCTCATGTTACCGCTCAACAACTCGTTCATTTTGAACGATGGAAATTTGATCTAATCTATATTCGATCACTCCCTGCTATACCCTTCGTCTTGTATCTTTTCTTTCGGACGTGGCGGTTTGATCTTAAAACCTTTTATTTTCAACGGAGGAGACCATAATGCCTGATTGGTTCACACACAGTCTCGTTGGCTGGATCACGGGCAAAACCTTGAAACTTGATATTTCCTTGGTTGTCGCCGGTTCTCTAATCCCCGATTTAGTAAAACTCTCCCTTGCATTCAAATGGACTGGGCTTGATCATCTCCACATCTTTGATGCCTTTCATACACCACTAGGGGCATTTCTTGTTGCAGTGCTAATAGCGTTATTGTTTCCACGGCCCAAACTCGCTCTTTTCTTTGTTTCTATCGGCTTTGTTACCCATTTTTTTCTTGATTTCCTGCTTGTTCATGTTTCCGGCGGCATCCGGCTGTTTTTTCCCCTCAGTTGGCAGGGATATCACCTCTCAGTGATTCGTGCAGATGATTACTGGGTTACAGTTGTAGCAGTACTACTTTCTCTTTTCATCTATGCCGTGTTTTGGATGTATCAAAAAAAAGGAAATGTGAAACAAGCGTAATTCATCCTGCGTCTCAGAAGTGGAACTTAGTTCTAGAAAAAACAAAGTATATATAGTATGATAAAGATAAACACTCTTGTATATCACACTAGCGAGGTATACAGATTTACAGACGGTGGAATGCGTGGTGAAGCGAGTCGCATTAAACAAATTATTAGGTGTAGCTATAGCAAGTATCTTAGTGTTGTTAATTTTTACTGTTCTTGTCGCTCCGGCAATGGGTGTTGATCTCGGCATTGGTGGGAGAAGTCCATCTAGTACAACTACTGGTGGCACGGTGACATTTTCTGATGTGAATATTACCATTAGTAATGTTGAGCACATCCCTCTAGTTGAGATTAATTTCTCTATTTATAATAATGCAAATGATGCACTTGTTGAGTACGTGCTATTTAGTGTTGATGGAACGGAAACAGCAGATGCAAATAGTCGATTTGCTGTATCGCTTGCATATCCTTCTTCATCAGTGCTTTCCAGTTGGTATGTAAATACCACGGGATATGATATCGGCTATGGATATCACTGGGGATATGACAGTGGATACGGCTATGGATACGGCGATGGCAGTGAATCAGATATCACCATCTCCTACACTGTTGTCTATACCACCTTTACCACGGGAACCTTTTATGGAAAGTTTTCCGCCTATGCGACGATGAATAGTGAGCATCTTAATTATACGTCTGCGTCTTCAAATACCTTTACGGTCACCTCCGGTGATGGAGGAGGTGGAGGTACTCCAACACCTCCAGATGATGATGGTGAAGAACCTACTGGAGAAGAAGGAACAGAGCCCTCAGATGAGGTCGTATCAGATATCGAGGATACCTATGGTGTTTCTCTACCTGAAAAATTCTACGCAAATGATACCGACGGCGATGGCATTGTCGACAGCTTCACCGATCCCAACAATGTACTCACCACTGTAAACTATGTCAATATCAGCGGCAATCATGCATTCCTGCTTTCAACTGATGATGATGAAATCCCCGAATTCTACTGGGATACCACCACAGGTACCGTCACTCCCGTAACGTATGCACCAGCAACGATTGAGGAAACCTACATCGATGAAGAAGATGAAACTGTAACCGTGGTCATCAATGTAGAAAAAGGCGACTGGATCTATATTGAACTGCCGGATGATTACCAAGAAGCACCACTAATTACCGTCAAAAATGCCAGCGGCCGTGAGATACCCAGCAGTCAAATATGGCGACAAAATGATAAAATCTACATCCTTGATGATCCCACCGAACAATACGTCATCGTTTATGACTACTCCATTCTTTTGCCCACCTTCAGCCCCATCACAGGTTCAACCTTTGACACCAGAACACCGACCATCAGTATGACCTATGCAGAAGCCGTCGAAATCACCCAAGCAACCCTCAATGATCAAGACGTCCTCTCCGATATCTCCCAGATCACTTCAAAGGTTCACGCTTATAAACCCACAACAGACCTTGCCAATGGAACCTACACGCTCAGTATCACCGCACAGGATATCGATGGAAACGAAATCACCGCTTCAACGGTCTTTGTAATCGATGTAACACCAGAACCAACAGAAGCACCTGGCATTGAAATCCCCTGGTATATCTACCCCATCATAATTATCATCATAATCATCCTGGTTGTCATCTATCTCTTCAAAGTAGGCTACCTGTATGTTGAATACGAGGAACCCCCACCAGAGGTTATTCGACCGGGTGAACAGAAGAAAAAACCAGAAATACATAAGAAAAAAGAGGAGAAAAAAAGCGATAAAAAGTAAGTAAATGCAGACGCTTTTATTCTCATTACTTCTTTATTCTATTGTTATAAAAAGAAAAGAGAAAGATGGACCTTTTTGTTTTCTCATCTATTAGTTAGGATTTTCTCCGTTAGATATAGCATCTAGCATCCAATCTGGAATTTCCAACCCCACAATGATATTGGCCCATGGTCCCGAGGGATCATCTCCTCCAGCTCCAAGTGGAAAGGGTTCAGGGCCTTCTGCGCCACCGGCTACGACAATTCCGCTGGACAGAACGATTGCGATGAGAATACTTGCGAGGATGAGTATCTTTTTCATGTGTTCTCTATCTCCTGTTACAGTCCTATTACACACTATAGGATGTTCTTTTTTATATATTTTATTGGAAATTTTTCGAAATACAAACTGAAAATATGCATTTCTACCTATAGATCCAGCATTTTCATCAAAATCTACTGTATCAGATGGATCAAAGGCTTACATGCTTCGCAAGCGTTGTATACGCTCTTCAATTGGGGGATGTGTTGACCAGATTGATTTTCGTAGTGATCGTTTGAAAGGATTTGCAATGTAGAGGGGTGCAACGGTTTTTGATCCCTTTGGATCAGAGGGAAGACTTTTTTGTATTTTTTCAAGTGCTCGGGCGAGTCCCTCTGGGTTTCGGGAGAGATAGGCACCATTGGAATCAGCAAGGTACTCGCGTCTTCTACTGATTGCAAAGTAGGTGAGTCGAGAAAAAAGAGGCGCAAGGACGATGAGAACGAGAGCGAGAAGTAGAAGAATTGCGGCTCCTTCCCCGCCGCCTCGTCGGCTGCTTCGTCGTCCACCGCCAAACCAAAGAGAATATAACACAATTTCAGCAATTAAGGCAATAGCACCCACGACTCCCACGGTGACAGTCATAACGAGAATGTCACGGTTTTTGATATGGCTCATTTCATGGGCGATCACACCTTCAAGTTCTTCTTTGTTGAGCTGTTGGAGTGCCCCGGTGGTCATACAGATGATGGAGTCCTCTGGTCTTTTCCCGGTGGCAAAGGCATTGATGTCTCTGGAATCCTGCACATAAACCTTTGGTGGAGGAAGTCCTGCTGCGATAGCCATCTCCTCTACTTTGTACATGAGCAGTTTTTCCTCCCGTATACGGGGGTTTGCGGGTCGTGCTTTTGCAGCAGATATAACACTTTGAACTGAAAATGAATACGTGATGAGAATATAGACAAGGGCAAGCGGGATGCCGATCATCATAGCAAGATACGGATGCAGTCCAAAGATGATTCCCACACCAAGAATTACAAAAAAGAGGATACAAAACATTATCAGGGAGATAAGGATGGTATCTCTCTTGTTTTTTCTGATATGATCTTCCATCTGCAGTGTTTTTTGCATGCACCTTCACCGCTTACATTTAAAGAAAAGAGGGATTTTTTTTTTTTTTAGAATTCTACCTTGGGAAGTTCTCGAGATTCTGCAGGGATCTGAAGCATCTCACGTTCTGTTTTGTTCATCCATTGTGCAAAAATCTTTCCGGGGAAGGTTTCAATGGTATTGTTAAAGGAGAGTACAGAGTCATTGAAGTGTTGGCGGGCGTAGGCGATTTTATCCTCCGTGTGGGTGAGTTCGTCTTGCAGGTTGAGAAAGTTCTGATTTGCCTTAAGATCTGGGTATCCTTCTGCAACGGCAAACAGGGATTTGAGTGCCCCGGTGAGCTGATTATCTGCATCGATGTTTTCCTGCGGTGACTGCGCGTTCATAAGAGAGGATCGTGCCTTGGTTACGTTTTCTAGAACCTCTTTTTCATGTTTCATGTATCCCTTGACGGTTTCCATGAGATTTGGGATGAGATCGGCACGGCGTCTGAGTTGCACATCAATTTGTGCCCAGGCATTATCAATACGGTTTTCAAGTCGGATGATTCGGTTGTAATAGCTGAAAAAGATGAGCACTACAACGATAATGATAATTACAAGGATGAGTCCAAGAAGTAAGTCCAACATAAGATTGCCTCCACAACTGTTTTTTTAAGGGTATAAGGGGGTTTGTTTTTTAAAGGTATCGTGAGAAAAAATAAGTAGGCTTACCAGCCTTCAAGAGGAAGAACCTCGAAGAGTTTCTTTATGGAAAAACATTTTTTCCCCTCTTTTGTGTCAACGGTGATGGTTTGATCCTCATGATCAATGGTTTTAATGATTCCAATTTCCCAGAATGCGCGTTCATCAGTAGCATCATTAAGATCGCTCATCTTTGAGATGATCTGACATTTTTTTCCTGCATATTCAGATAAATCTTGTGCTTTCATCTTTTGTTCACCACTCCCTCACAGGTTTTTTCTAAAAGTTAGAACTCAACGGGTCATAATAAACATTTCGATTGTAGGTATTTTTTCACTACAATTAGGGGGTAGTACCGGTTTTTATGCCGTACAGATGATACATTTGTCACAACAATCGGTAGTAACGGTGGTAATATTTTTAAGGAATAACATGATGTTTAGTATAACGTACTGGATGAAAAAATGGGATGCAATGACAAATCATCTTCTCCTCTAGTTTGTAGAAGTATGTGATTTTATGTCCCATTTTTTTTTGGAGATAGTATCCTATGCGGGATGAACCGGAGATTGTAAAAGAGCTGCGACAGGCAGAAAAAAATGGGGGGCTTCTGAGATCATCTGCTCATGCATCTTCTCTTTTCGACTCCGCTTTTTCTGAAACCTCAGAGACACGAACAACGATGCATCGTATTGAATCGCTGGGAGAATTGATTCCGCCCCATCCTCAGAGACCACCACGAAGACCAGCAGGTCCCTCTGTTCCCTCAACTCTTAAACTTCGTCTACATCATCTTAAAGATGCCAATGTGTATCTCAAAGAACAACTAAATGACGTACGTGACCACGCTGATGAGTTGCACCGATCACATCGGCATCTAAGGCAAGTGCTGACTGCTGATCACCTGATACTTTCAGGTCACCTTCAGCTTCTTTCACATCATCAAAAAACCGTTGAGATGCTGCTCCTTGATCAGCTTGCAAGCGTCACAGATTCTGATGCTCATCCATCTCTTCTCTTTCATCAGATCATGCAGCAGCTTCTTACCGATCAGCTGAGGTTTTATTTTTCATTGAGAAAGGGAGCCTCAACGTGTTCGCAACAGCAGGTAGATTTAGCAGAATGTCTTACCAAAATTCTAGAGCCCTATCAGTTGCTCCTTGATCATCTGCAGGTAACCTGCACTGTGAATGTATCCAGACAACCGCCGAAGCTTTGCATAGATTTCACTCATCTCAGACATATCATCCTTCACTTTTTGTTCACGCTACTAAGTATCCATCAAACTCCTGTAGATATCTCATTTACGGTTACCCATAGAAAAACGGATGTCCTACTGCACCTTGCATTACACAACAACACGTTCACCTCTGAAACTACGCCCGAAAAGAGAGTAGAGCAGAATTTGTCATGGATTACCCCTGTTGTCCAGGGTCTTTTATTTGCAAATGGTGGCAGCTTTTCACACCATCAATCTCTCGGAAAGATAACCGATTCAACCATTACACTTCCTCTGGAGCCGGAAAGTGATGTGGAGGGACGATTCAACCGCTTTTTTGCCGATCAGACAATGAGACCAAAAAAACAAAGCAATCAACAGGCTTAGGCTATCTTCCCAATTTTATTATCGATAGAATCACCGTGTCTGATGAGAAACAAATCGTGCTCATCAATACAGATACAAAAAAACAGCTACCACCGCACTATCTTTCTTCTGTTCTCAAGAACTCAGATACGACACATACTGTATCAGATGTCACCTCGTTAAATAGTCTTGTTCAACAGTATTACACAAAGGCGTTAGTGAAAAATTTCTGCACAGTTCAAAACTCATCTGATGTCATCGTGATAGAAAGCTATGCGGATCAATCCTTCTATCAATGGCAGGGATTACGGCATTTTGATCTCGTCCTTGCAATAGAGCCATGGCGGCTTCTCTGCTACGATCCGGCAAAATATGAAAAGGCACTGAAGCTTTCACACCAGCTTCATTTTTGGGAGATATCAACACGCAAACTTGTTGAATTATTACAACCTGTAAAAACAATATCTCTTTCTTCTATGCCCTCAAAAAGTGTTATTTCTTATCTAGAAAGTAAAGTAGAAACTGTGCTGGATTTTTAGTATTATTAATTTCTTTTTCTACTGAGGGCATATCTTAGGTAACGGGACATGATTTTCCATTTGCAATTCTTCAGCGAGGTATTTCCTAAAACTACATTCATCATTAAATTGGCGGTCTTTTTACCTTGGTATTAGGCATCAAATCTGTGGAAGGATCATCTTGTTTACTTTTTGAAAGTATTTACGAAATGTTGAGTGAATAAACTTAATGAAATTATAAAAAGTAATTAAATTTTATAACCTGAACCAGTTCAGTGAAGACCTTGATTTTGATGGTGTTGACAAACGATTTGATACCGATAAAATAATAAAAAAAATACTTCGACATCTTAAATTAGTGGGAATACAGCGAACAATTGTTGAAAAAACAGACTATGGCAATGAAAGCAATATCCGATTCTCAATACGCGGGCCTCTTTATGATGGAAGTAAAAATAGCATGTCTCGAGTCACCATCAATATGAGTAAAAGAGAACGACCACTCACAGTGCTTGAGAAACTTCTTGTTACGTCGTATTCTGAGATACCATCATTTGAACTCTCTGTACTTGATGTTGGAGGAATTGCGGCTGAAAAGATTCGATGTATTTTAACTAGAGAAAAACCACGAGACGTCTATGATCTCTGGTTTTTATCCAAAAAAGACATCACGTTAGATGTGACACTGGTGGATAAGAAACTCAAAAGCTATAGTTTAACCTTTAATCAAAAAGAATTCATGGAAAAAGTCAATGAAAAACGTCACATGTGGAGACGAGATCTTAAAGATCTCATTATCGGGACGTTGCCTGAGTTTCATACGGTTACAAATGAAGTTGAGAGCTGGTGTAAAACGTGGATATAAATAATGGAACATATCTTACCGGATACGTTTAAATCAGCTATGAACCTGTCATTCTGCTACGAACATGTAACAAGCGGATATGATCTAGTGGTTATGATCGCAGCTTCCCAAGCTGCTTACCCGGGTTCAAATCCCGGTATCCGCACTATCTTTTTTTCGTAACAATAAGAGTAAAATTGGGGAATTAGACTGAAATATCCTCTGTTGTTAATTGATTTGAGAGATACTTCGTATAATCAGTTGCTTCCAGTGCCCCAGGGGGAAGCGAGATATATACAGGGAGATTGTAATTTGAAAACTCTATTGTCATTTCCATATCAAGTGTGGACGAAACGGATTCAACCGACATATCCATGGAAATCGAAGCATACATTTTCATCATATACTCTGTGTCTTTTGCAATCCAACACTTCATTGAGAAACTCTTCATCATCTCTGAGACATCATAGGGTAATGGAATAGATGAAGAACTCATACTTCCCATCGATTGCTGATTGAGCAAGGTATCATACAACGTCTGAATATCTGGGGTAACCTGTAATACATGACACTCGACTCCATTGATGGTCTCATCATCGAGGAGCTCGACATCACCCTGTTCAAGCAAATCAAGTTGCGATCCCAAATGGTTGTAGGTTTCCGAATCAGATTCAAGACTTGAAAGATCCATTTTCATCCATTGAGTTTTATCAGATACAGTACTTTTCATATACACTATATTATCCATCAGATATACTCCTAAGTTCATCTCCATTGCAAGCGTGCCTGAAGAAGTCATATCCATATCCATCATCATTTGATGATTGTTTAGATCAATAACCCCATTTCCACGTACCACGGAATCCACTGACATCGATATTCCATCATTGTCTGTATTCGTGATAGCGGTAACTGTCATATCAAACATATAGGAAGAAATCTCCCCAGAATCTACACTTGACAATGTAGATGCTTTGATTTCTTCAGCGGATGCTCCTCCAAAAAAAATGCAACCAGACGTTGCCAAAGACAGCATAATGACTAGTCCTATAACTACGATGATACTACCATTCTCTCTGTTCATGAGGCTCACACCAACCCTTTTTTTTATTTATCCTATAAAAATATTGGTTGTCAGAACGTCAAACTGAAAAAAAAGTGTCAAGAGTTAACTTTTTATGGTAGACACTACTTGCAGGTGCCACTACCGCATCTTTCACCATGGGAGGCGAAAAGAAGAATGAAACCAGCTGTAAAAAAAGGAGACCGCGTTGAACTTCTCTTTATTAATGATACCTGGACCCATCTTAAAAAAGGAGATCAAGGCATAGTCACTGGAGTTGAAGATGACGCTGGAGATACACTTCTTTGGGTCAACTGGGATAATGGGGAAAAGCTTGCGTTAATTGTGGGAATCGACAAGTATAAGGTCATCCGCGATTGAAATAGTAAACCATCTCTGATAGGCTACACTTACTATTTTTTTCTTTATCTTACAAAAATGAAGAATAGAAGGCATACAGTCGAGGGAAAAATTGTTCCAAGAGATCTAAAAAGATAGTGCGCTCCTGTAAAAATGATGAAATAACTGGAATTCTAAGTGGTTCAGACCATTCACTGGTAACATTATAGGCATCTTTCACCCGTACTCGAATGCTCATTAGCCCTGATGTGTCATAGGTATATTCTTCCTTACAGAGTTCTCCAGAGGCTTTCGGTCCGATCCAGGTACATACGGTTCCATCACCCCAGTCCCATTGATAGTACAACAGGTCCCCGTTTGGATCCGTTGCAGTGGTCTGGAATTGATAGCTTCTATTTGTGAAGAGAATCCGTTTTCCCTGTGGTTTTGAAGGAGTTTGAGGTGGTTCATTTTCGGCATCGATTGGAAGCGTTGTTTGATACGGTATCGCGTTATACCCGGTCACCACAAGGTCAAGCATGCCGCGGTCTGGGAGTTCTTCGGTTAGCGTAATAACTGCGTCTCCATTGGCATCTGTGTGCTGTTTTCCCAGTATCTGCCCAAGATATGACAAGGTACACACCGCTGGATTGCATCCTTCAACATGAACAATGTAACTTTTTGCATCTGCACTAATTGAGGGATTATGCTCCACGGTGAGTGCTGTTGGCTTGTCTGTTCTGACCTGAAGTGTGGGATCTCCAAAGATATGCCAGGTATCAGTTGTTGCATAGCCGCTGGAACCATATTCATCATTCATTAACATACAACCCGAGTAGCACAGACCTCCAAAGGTTCGTGGAATAAAATTTTCATATGATTCCACAAGTAGATCAACCATTTCATCCTGTGCAGCCATAGGTGGGTTCCACGCCTGCGCAGACGAGGACATGAAGGTTGCAATTGCACCAGTGGGCTCACCGGAAGAGGGATGTGTTGCACGCAGCCAGGCTTCAGCAAAGCAGGTATCCTGTTGTTCAAAATCGCCACTCCAACAAGAGACCGACCAGATAAAAGGAAGGCTCTCAGTATTAACGAGATCATGCACATTACTGGTTGTATAATCCCCGGTACTCCATGCAAACGGGCTTCCGTGACCACAATAGGTCACCACTCCACGACCTTCATTAAGTATAGCATCAATATCATCAGGGATAGGATCACCGGGTTCATCAGATCCACCATGATCACCATCATATAACTCATCGACTGTGGTATAGGTATAGTTCATCAGATCCTTTCGAATGTTGCGAATATGCTCATAGTCCGATTCATTATCATCTCCTCCTTCACCTGACTCACCAGACGCGATACCTGCTGCCTTATGATACCACGATTTTGTGGGATCAGCAGATTGTTCATAGGCAAGCGTCCGATCGATTTGTGTCTGCACCTCCTCAAGTGTTTGCGCAGAAAATCGACCAATAAAGACATCTGGATAATGATCATTTCCCGCGAGATAGGAATACATAGGATCTGAGGCATGTCCTGTGGTTGTATGACAGGTGGCAACCTGCTGTGCGTCTCCTACCAAAAGCACAAATGAAATCTGATGCTCGTCGTAATATTTCTGTATGACATTTTTAATTGGCTTTGCCGCATTTTGTGTTTCAGAGACATTCAACACCCATGTTGGAATTCCACGTTTGATCTTCCAGGAAACAAAAGGATGTAACGCCTCATAAAACGAGTCCTCTGTGATAATTAATAAACCGCCATCTTCTAACACGGGATCATACTGCTGCATAGCAGGAGCATTTAAAAACCGGCGTTGATAGATTTGATAGAACGCTCGGTCTATCGATTCTATAGGTTCACTAGAACGCAGTGAGCTATCTGAAAATTCTTCAACAAAGGTTATCCGGACTACCACCTCAGTATACATCCGAAGACGATTTTCGACTGGGTTATACTGACAGGGAAAAAACTGGACGACCTGACCGTGAATATTTCGAATCTGATACGATTCACCAAACCGTACTATCTGTTTGGGATACCATTGATTTTCCTCATAGGTTTTATCAAAATTAAACGGTACACTTTTCATCGAAACAGTACGAGATACAACTCCTTTTGAAGGAGCAACCTGCACCCCATGAAGATCAATATATGTCGCATCTACAAGATCTAGTGTTGCCTGAAATCCGTCTGGAACAAATATACTACGGGCAATCATAGGGAGATCTGGCTTACCCTTTTCACACAGTTGAGATTCACCAGCAAGTGATATCTGAAGAAATGGTTGTTTCTCTATGAAAATCTCAGAATACACAAGATCGGAACTCTCAAATCGAACCAATAACTCATCAGAATCAATTACTGCAACTGAGGTAAAGGCAGAATGCTGGTCAAACGCGGTCTGCAGACTCTCCTGTGATTCTACTTGAAATCCTACACCGCCCTGAACAAAAAATAATGATGTCACTATAAAAAGAGCAATGCTTTGACAAGGACTGTGTCTTTTATGCATAATTTCTCCTGATGTGGTCTATCATATCCGCGAATGGGATATCATAATAAGTTTTATTTAATTATACTATTATAAAACATATTATATGAATCTTTTGGAACATCTCTATCCGTCTGAAAATTCGAATAAATTCCGCTGTTTTGACGCCTGTTCCAAATGAGAGAACTTCTCGAGCACCTGTTCCACGCGATCAGAAGAAAACTGATGTTCATCGCATAATATGCGTTTTACCGCTTGGGTATCCGGTACCGACCAATAAAGCTGATACTCATCGGTCACATTTGGATTGAGAAAGATATCACGAATTTTATTTACTTCTTCAAAGGTGGGCACCTCTTTTCCACCGATGTGAGCCAAAGCATTTTCAACATTTCCATCCTTCTGAATAGCCTTCACACTTTTTTTGGGGCCATACCCATGAATACCCTTATTAAAATCAGTTCCCATCATAATAGCAACATCGATCAGCTGTTTATGCAGAAGCTGTAAACGCTTCAAAGTAGGTTTCAAACGAATCATTTCAGGAGAGACCTTTACGTATGCATTTTTACTCGGTAGCTTACGACGACCTGAGGATGTTAAATTTCGAACGAGTAAGGGTGCACCAAACAATAAACAATCAAAATCTTGGGAGCCCACCGCATAGGCATCTCCTTTCTTGACCATGTAACTTGCTTGCGCTTCTCCTTCGGAGGGTGCCATTACAAAAGGGATGCCCAACGCTTCTAAAAACTCTATACTTTGACGAAGAATCTCATCAGTCACCCGTGATGTCTGCTGTGCTTTTACACGAGCTTTTTGTAAATCACCCTTTTCCAGTGCCTCCTGCCATTCCCGCTCAGCCTGTTCACGGCGTTGCTGCCGCTTCTTAATCACCGCCATCTTAAGAGCATGCGGCGATCCATCAAACACGTACACAGGTCGAATACGTGCTTCAATAAGATTTGCATTCCGATACAGCAACCCAGAAAAATGAGATGTAATATGCCCATTTGCATCCTTCAATGGCATACCATTTCGTGAGCGTATACTTGCAAGAAACTGGTGAAGCACGTTATATGCATCAATAGCGATCACGCGGTCACGCAGATCCGGATAACCAATTGGTTCCTTTTTACATAACTCTCCTAAATCTATCCCCATGGTGGTCAGCATGACATCAAAAACAGCATTAAAGGTCTTTCTGACACATCTTCTCAACAAACAAAAACGGTATTTGCATGCATGAGAAAAGATGTTTATTTTTTACCCCTTAGGTTACCTGATTTTTTCATGAAGTATACCACCTCAAATTAGAAAAGAAGTTTTAAGAAAAGTATATATACCTCATCCTTAATATAAACACAAACAGGAGATAAATACCATGAACACCAAAACAAAACTCATATTGCTATCTATTGCAACCATTGCACTTATCTTTATTGCAGGCACTGCTGCAGCAGGCGGAGCAAATGGGCCAGATCCTTTTCCATTCATAATGATTAACTAAACGACATACTGAATCGTAGGCTCGCGCCTCTGCAACTCACTACCTAGCTTTAGGATCTAAACAGTCAGCATTTGTCTATACTCTTGCATAAAGGTGTTGGCAGCGTTTCTCTTTTTAGATTTTTTTCCAATACTTTAAAAAAACATGTTTCTTTCCGTGTTTTTATGAAACGAGATTTCACTTCCATCTTAGATGCAAAGGATGATCTTGAAGACATTATCGATTATGCAATTGATCTTAAAACAAAATCAAAACAAGGAAAATCAATTGCCCTTCTCCCAGGTAAAACACTGGGAATGATTTTTGAAAAACCAAGTACTCGTACACGTGTCTCTTTTGAAGTTGGCATGACACTTCTTGGGGGTCACGCGATTTTTCTTAGCACCAGTGATATCCAACTTGGACGGGGGGAAACAATTGAGGATACCGCTCTTGTGCTCTCCCGTTATGTTGATATGATTATGTATCGGGCAAAAAGTAGCAAGGCAATGAAAGCGCTTACAACCCATGCAACCGTGCCGGTCATTAGCGGTCTGGATGACCAAGAACATCCCTGTCAGGTAGTAACCGATCTTATGACCATTAAAGAACATAAAAAGACATTACAGAACCTCAAATTTACCTACATTGGCGATGGAAACAACAATATGGCTCACTCCTATCTTCTCGGCTGCGGTATTGTGGGAATGCATCCCACGATTTGTGCACCAAAACAATTCTATCCCGATGCAGAATATGTTGAGAAAGCAAAAGAGTTTGATGTCGAGGTGACCGTAACGGATGACATCCATAAGGCAGCAGACCATGCAGATGTCATCGCAACAGACACCTGGGTTTCCATGGGAGATGAACAACAAAAACAACAACGCCTCCGCACCTTTAAGGGATACACCATAAATAGTGATATTATGAATATAGCAAAATCTGAAGCACTCTTTCTCCACTGCCTTCCCGCCTACTATGACTATGAGGTCACAAAAGATGTTGCTCATGGGCCACAGTCAGCAATCTTTGATGAGGCAGAAAACAGACTGTGGGCACAGATAGCTATTATGGCAACACTCTGCAAATAAAAATGTTATGTTAGAATTTTGTCGAGAAGTTTCTTCTTCTGCGCATACTTTATTTCCTGGGCGATCCGTCTGCCTGTAGATAAATCTGGCTGAATCAGCTCAGAATATGGTGATCCCGCAATATACGGATTTGTCCCGGCGACAATACGCGCGGAAATCTCAAACACCTTAAATTCTAGCTCTTCTGTAACCACGGTTTCAAGACAAAATGAACCTAAAACTCCTCCAAAAAGTTCTAACGATTTGTTTACCACCTGCTCACCCATCGTAAATACTTTTGGAAGCAGGGACTCTCGCAAGACAATCGGAATATTTCCCGTGACTACAAAGGTGGGATGAATACCAATTTCTTCAAGCTCAGCAATCGAACCTAACCGTTGGACTTCATCTATTGTGGTTTCATCACGACGATCCATGGAAAGAAGCTGCAAACTTCCCTCACCCATACGATACCCCGTGTTCTGAATAGGAGAATAAAAATAATGCAGATAATACCGGGTTCCTAACACAAACTCCTGAATGAAATACTTTCGATTCTGATCAACACCTTTTAAAAATTCCTCGTAGGTTCGGGCGATAAAAAAGCCCTTTCCCCCTTTTGCCCCATGATATTTCACAATAACTGGTCTATCAATTTTTTTCGGATCCTTAATCTGCCGAGGCATCGTCAGACCTGCACCCTGAAGCCATTGCTTTTCTTTTTTCCGATCCGACTCCCACAGCAACACATTCCGATTGCCAAACGTGGGAAGCCGAAGATTCAAAAAATGCTCCGCACCAAGATATTCCACAAACGAGCCATGAGGAACCACAATCACATTTTGCTCCCGTAGTTCTTCTGCACGACG
The DNA here is from genome assembly GCA_964612945.1 of uncultured Thermoplasmatales archaeon. GTDB lineage: Archaea > Thermoplasmatota > E2 > DHVEG-1 > DHVEG-1 > CAZTFR01. The sequence continues at coordinate 12,110 of CAZTFR010000025.1, read as the reverse complement.
GACAATATCCTTATAGGAATCAACAATAAAAAACTCATCAGGTCTGCCTAACGGAAACGCATCATAGAACCGTTTCTTTTCACCAACACAAATACCAAGCGTCCGAAAACCTTCTTTTTTTGCTCCATTAAAAATCTGCAAACTCGAATGCGAACACACCGTAGCAATTGTTACCTCTTTTGTATTGTATCCTTTAAGGATCTCACTGAGATCAACACCGGACATACCATGGTGACCTCCTTTTGCACTGTATACCACCTCTTCATTTTATCAGTTTCGCTTGTAAAAAAAGATAAAAAACTTACTCCCCCGATTTCAGTACACTTTCATTATTTCATACAATCAATACAACCCGTAGCAGCTCATCAGAGACGATTTAGAAACGCTTTCTGTTCTCTCGCATTGACTCGACAATGTCTTTTCCAAAATCTGTCAAGCGGTAGAGCTTGATGTCTCTGTTCTTCCCACCTTGAATCTGCTCGACGATATTTAAACTCAAAAGTGACTCATCATCACGATATCGAGAGTTCATCCCACGCATTGCCCCAATCACATTCGTAGGTGTGGTTTTCACATTATATGCAATCTCTGAAGTGTAACTTCCACTTGGAGAAATATCGAAAAGATACTCTGCAACTTTTTTCCTTACGTTACTTCTTCTCAGAGACCGAATAACAAGCGGCTTCAGAATCTCTGGAGAAATAACCCTCTCATCGCTATCCTGCATCCCATCCACTTGGCATACGTTGTATGTTATTTCACATTTATATAGTAATCGGTTTTCCATCCCTATTGCAATTACGTAACCAACGATTTTAAAACGAAACAACTAAAAACCACCTAAAGGATATTGAGTGGATACAAAACCATTGTAACGTTTGGATGGGAACCTATGTCAATTAAGAAAGAATTATTGAGTCAACTCTCTGAAAAACAACTACGCAATCTCGCAGAACACAAAGGAATCAACTTTCAAATGAACACCACACAAAAAAAATACTACGAGGGCTGGTCAGAAAAAAAAAAACTCGTTGATATGATGACCGATCATAAGTCCATTTCAATTGCCGAAATCGAACAGTACATTCTTGAAAAAAAACCTGAATAACTCTTCTTTTCTTATCTATCGACTTTTTTTCACTCCAATTTTTTTACAGTATTGAGTGATAGGGCATTTGCTACAAAGAGGAGAGATGGGGAGACAGATGTTTTGGCCAAAGGTGACAAAGAGATCATTGAAATCATCCCAATATGCTTTCGGAAGAATTCTGCGCAGGGCATGCTCTGTTTTTTCAGGTGTTTTTGTGTTCACCCAACCGAGGCGATTGGGTATACGATGGCAATGCGTGTCAATAGGGATATAGCCGTGGTGATGATGGCCATACACCATCACAATATTTGCTGTTTTTCGACCGACTCCTTTTAACTTCAGAAGTTCATCAAACTCATCAGGAACCGCTCCCCCATACCTATCAAGTAAAGTTTGAGCGATTTCTTTGATTCGTCTGGCCTTTGTTTTATAAAATCCTACAGGGTAGATCAACATTTGTATCTGCTGCTCAGAAAGATTCACAATTTTTTCGGGAGTATCATATTTCTTCAGAAGACGCTTGGAAGCCTGAGCAGTTACCTCATCTTTAGTCCGTAAACTGAGAATACAAGAAATCAGAGTGGTAAAAGGTGTCTGTGAAAAATCTCTTTTTGCACGTGATACAATAGGTTCATTGTATGTTTTCAAAGCATCTTTTAATAAAGAAAAAATCTCATCGATGTGTTCAATTGATTTTTGCATAGCAACCAGTATGATGACGAAAAACGAAACAAAATAAAAAGATATGCGATAAAAAAAAGAAAAAAAGGTGAATATTTTTATCGTTTCTTTTTTAACAGAATAAATGCGACAGCGACTGCAGAAATCAGACCAATGATTTCAAAACCTGGTGTACTTGGGGTTGGTGGTTCATCATCTCCTCCATCACCATTGCCACCACCGGTATCATCTCCCCCGGTGCCGTCTCCTCCAGAGTAGTATGGTGCATAATCATTGGGTGCATAGTCCCACCAGGCCTCTCCTTGGTTATCATCAATATTAGAATGTTCAACGTTAAAACCATATATTGAGTAATCCTTAGAGGGATCGCTTACTTCAAAACTTGCAGTAAGTGTATTGCCAGAGATCGGGTTTTCAAGTTGTTCAACAAAACCCATGTTGTCTCCCATTCCAACGACCGATCCTTGACCATTTGTGTAAACAATCATATAGTTTGTAATATCTTCACCTGATGTTACATGGGTAGTATACACAACATTTTCTGAATCTATTGTCATACTACCAACTGTCGTCATAGTGACGGTAGCTGTATTTCCATTTAAAGAAACGGAAACATCAGAGATATCAATATTATTTTTCGTACCAGAATATGCTTCCCACGAATAGCCTGATCCTGTCCATTTCTGATGCCATACATCGTTTGTTCCATCACTTACTGCACTAACTGTGAAGCTACAACATAGCATAACAACAAGAGCAATAAGCATCAGCTGACTTTTCCATAGTCTCATAACAAATTCCTCCAGCACGGGCAAGAAATAACTATTCTTAAACATATCGAAAAAACACAATATTTTTATGAAACTCGTATGATACCCTGATTTGTAAAACTAGGAGGATGCACAGTTCATGAATGAACTCTTGAAATCATTTGGATATAATGCAGGAAAGATCTATGATACCTTGCAAACTGATGGACCGCAGGTGCAAACAAAGCTTTTAAAAAAAACCCAGCTTAGAGATGACGAATTTCATGGTGCTCTTGGATGGCTTGCCCGTGAAAATAAAATCTGCAAGAAAAAACGAACCTATAAATTAGGAGAAACAAATCTTACACCACTTATTGGTATCAACGCTGGAAAAATCTGGGACATACTTCGTGCAAATAGAGAAATTGATATATCCGGTCTCTCTAGAAGTACTAAAATTGAAAAAAATGACTGCTATGCAGCACTTGGCTGGCTTGCCAGAGAGGGAAAAATTACCGCAAAAACACTGGTGAAGCGCCGATAAAAATTTTCTTACTCAATACTTTTATTCTTTCTTTTTTTCAATTAATTGTAAAAACGCATCGGCAACATATTCTGCGCCATTGCTATTTAAATGAACACCGTCAAAGGTGACATGAAGTCCTCGCTCTTGTGCTTTTTCATCAATATTTTTTATAGAATGAAGCGTGATCGCATCTGTCCAGTCGCGAATAATATTTTTGGGCAGATACGAAGAAATTGTTTTTCCCTTTACCTTTTGTATCATCATGGTATGTATGTCAAACACATCTACAGATTCATACTTTTTCGCAAGCGTTTTGATAATTGCATATAGCTCACGTAGTTTTCTATTCCATTTGTTATGGTATTCTTCACCGATAAATAAGGGTGAGACCGCAATTATTCTTTCAGATTTTGAGGCACAATATGAGAGAATTTCGTCATAATGTTTTTTAAAGATAGCATGGTTTTGCGCCCATGGTTCGTTGAGCACGATTCTCCAGAAGGGAAAGTTCCAGGAGATTGTTGCAAGAACATCATTGACGCCGATCCAGACAAAAATCATATCCATCTGATTCGAAAGAGGTGTTTTTTTAAGCCGACGAGAAAGCCCTATAACGGTGTCACCGTTTTTTCCTGCATTAATCAGCTCATAATTATGAAGACGCCGTCGTAGTAAGTTGACATAGGAAACACCAAGCGTACCCTGTGTGAGACTATCTCCAAGAAATAAAATCTTTTTACGCTGCGTTTTTGCCACGATAGAGGAATTTGTGTTCTTCTAAAAGAATGTTGTCATCAGATTTGTCAGAGACTCTTTTTTTGTTCACCCCTTGAAGTGTATACTTTAAAATAACAGTCTATTCATGCTTCTGCTTTGACAAACAAAGAGTTTGGCTATGCTTATGCATCCGATACTTCAGGAACTTAAAGAGACAGTTACAGAAGCAGGTTTGACCACATTTGAATTACTGAAAATTCTTATCCCGGTCAGCATTATTGTAAAAATTTTACAGCTCACCGGTGTGATTACTCTTGTGGGATCTGCTTTGGCACCGGTGATGAAATATGTCGGGCTTCCTGGTGAATACGGTCTTGTCTGGGCAACAGCGATGATTACCAACATCTACGGTGGCCTTGTTGTTTTTTTTCATCTCGCCCAAGAAAATATTCTCTCAGTAGCCCAGGTAACCGTGCTTGCTGTTATGATTCTACTAGCACATTCTTTGCCTGTTGAGGCGCGTATCACACAGAAGGCAGGAGTACGCTTGTGGTTTATGCTTCTCTTGCGTATTGGAAGTGCATATCTGTTAGGAGGAATCCTATTTCTTATTTTTTCAGTCTTTCAGGTGCTGCAGTATCCGAGTGTGCTCGTATGGCGCCTGACGCTTCAAGATCCTTCTCTTTTTGGCTGGATCGTGGGAGAAGTACGAACCTATCTTTTGATCTTTTTAATTATTCTTGTTTTGGTTCTTCTCATGCGTGTTTTGAAAAAAACAGGGGCAATTGAAACAATCAACAGGATGCTTGCACCGGGTTTAAAGCATCTTGGTATTGGAAAGGAGGCGGCACCGATAGCAATGATAGGAATCACCCTTGGGCTTTCTTATGGTGGAGGGTTGATTATTCGAGAGGCAAAAAATGGTGTGGTCAGTAAAAAAGACGCGTTTTCTTCCTTGTGTCTGATGGGTCTTTCACATAGTCTCATCGAAGATACCCTGTTGATGCTCGCAATTGGTGCCTCTCTTTCTGGAGTTCTTGTGGCCCGGGTGATATTTACACTTTTAATTATGTTTCTTCTCATTCGTAGTATCCATCGGCTTTCTCATCGTGTTTTTGAAACATATTTTACCTCATCTGGGATAAAAAAGAGGTAATTTGGCTTTTATTCATCATCAAAGATGAAGAGATCATCAATGGTTGTATTGAGTGTTTTTGCAATGGTATGGGCGAGCTTGAGAGAGGGGTTGTATTTTCCTTTTTCGATGAAGAGGATGGTTTCTCGTCTCACGCCGACTTTTCGTGCGAGATCTTCCTGGGTGAGATCATAGCGGGCGCGTAGTTCTTTTATTCTGGTTTTCATTCCAAGGACCCTTTCCAGTTCATGATGAGAAATGCCATAATAAACACGACTCCTGAAAAAAGGACAATGGCTGCGGTGAGATGATTTGATGAAAGCTCGATATCAAATAGGATTTTTGAAAGAAGGTTTGTTCCAACCGCGGACCAAATTGCGGCAATAAATCCATAATATCCTGCCTTGTTGCTGATGTTTGTTAATCGTTCGTCTTTGGCGGGCAGTCCTTGTTTGATATTTTTTAATCGATCCCAGAGGAGATAACTGGATAATACGACAAGAATGGCGGCTATTCCAACCATAACAATTTCATTGAGGTCAATGTCTCCTGCGTTAAGGAGGTAAAATGCTAATGTTACGATGACAAAAACTGCGATTCCAATTCCTGTTATGATACTTATTTTTTCTTTCATGGTTTTTTTCACATCAATTTGTTGTTTGTTTTATTTCACTTTTTATTTATAATTTCTAACATTATTTTAGAAATATATAACATTATGTGATATTTATATCACATCTATTATTTATAATTTTCGGAGAGATTCATCTTTCTCCCCTTCATATTCGACATTTCGACAATAACACTAAATATAACAATTATCTAGAACGATGTTTCATTATTCTTAAAAAAATAAAAACCATACAATATAATGGAAACTGGGGGGAGGAAAACGAAAATACACCAATTCGTCTGTAGGAGCTGTGGACAATTACAGCGAAAACAATGTACCTTTTTTCATCGATGTACCCACTGCGGGAGTATTAATATCTCCCGAAGAATTAGTAACATTGATGAACCCCGGTGTGTGAACTCACAATCATAACGACATTATAAACTTATATACAAGGCATATATTATTATGCAAATATTTATATGTCCGAATCTGCTTTTTTTGTTAAAAAAAGAAGCTTTGATGGTGTTCTTAATGAAAAGAAAAACAATTCTTCGCACCGTTTTTATCTGCATGCTGCTTATACTCACCACATCGTCTGGTACCTCTTTTTCATCACCACAGAACCATATGAGAGTACCCTCCTCTTCTCAGGCAACAGGGGAACATTTCTCCGAAATAATACTTCTACAAAATCAGGAAAAACTAGAGCTACTCTACCCTCTCTCGACAACCCCCATTATTGTCGAAAAAACTCAACAGTTTTCTCTACAAGTACGAACCGAAGAATTCGATAACGTGTATGTGCTTCTCTCCACAGCATACGAACCCGTTGTGGATGAATTTTTACTCTCTGTCACAAACATCGAATTTGAAAATACTTATTATACAATTACTGTCTCCCTACCGCTAAGCGTACCTGAGGAACTGTACAACCTCACGGTTCTTGTTGAAGACAACGGCCGTATGTACACTGATAGTCAACCCCGTGCCGTAAGCGTTGTTGATGAAATATCAGATGATTTTTCCTTCATTCATCTGACCGACCTTCATCTAGGCGACCCACGAGGATTTACCGAAAGCATTCGACAAACTCTTGGCTGGAAATCCATACGAAAATGCATAGAAGAGGTAAATCTGCTGAAACCAGATTTCGTCATTATCTCGGGGGATCTAGTCTTTGGACAACTCTACCCCAATGAATATGCACGAGAATATCCAAAATGTTACAGGCTGCTGCAGGAATTTGACGTGCCTACCTATCTTGCACCTGGAAACCATGATTGTTATCGAAGAATCGGCGAAGACGGAGTTGAATATTGGCAAGACTATTTTGGCCCTCTCTACCATTCCTTTGAGTACGGAACCACTCATTTCACCGCCGTTAACTCCTATGATTGGCCAGCAAAAAACCGACTCTCCATAGGTCCTATTGCCTTCACCTGGGGCGGATCCATACGACAAACACAGCTTTCCTGGCTCGAAGACGATCTTGAAGGTGCACAAGATGCAACTCTCCGCTTTCTCTTTTTACATCACAACCCTCTCTGGGATACGACCAACGACTCACTCATCGGCAAAGGATATCAAAACCGACAACAACTCCTATCATTGATTAATACCTATAACGTCGACATGGTTCTTGCTGGACATGTTCATTATGATAATGTGACTATACAAAACAACACCATCTTTCTTACCACTACCACACCGGAAAGTGAAATACGAGAATCTGACGGCTACTGGGGATACCGCATGATCACCGTGGAAAATGGAACAATAACCTCCTATAATTACAAAGAACCAAAATACTCTATTCCCTCCTATCATCTCGCAGTCACTACCAAAACAATCGCACGAAAAACAAAAGCTACCATCACAAATGATCTAGATATAGACATCACGGCCCATATTCAAATAACCCTTCCTAAAGCATCATACACTATCGACAACGCACTCCTCATCCAACAACGAGAAAACGCAGAAAAAGTAGAATACTACCTCCAAACAACAATACCTTCACGCAACCATACCACTATCACGCTCACCAGAAAACTCCTTTCAAATACCTAAAACACGTACACCTACCGGCATTTTTCTTTCTTTTTTTCTTCTGACCAACAACTGACCACTTCTGCTCAGAACAACTATGAAACCTGACCAGACTAACAGGATTTCAAGAACCCAAACACATTGGAGGTAAAAAAAATGAATGAACACGAAAAAATGCCAGACCCAAAACAAATAAAAGAAATCCTGGACGTCGTTGGTGAGAAAGTCCCAGGGCTTCTTAAAGAACTCAGCAACCTACTATATGGTGCCGAAAGCGCCCGCAACTACGCCGAAGCAGCAGCAACCTTCTACAAGGAACTCAAAGCTGCAGGAATGAACGACGTACAAGCCTTTGATCTCACCAGACAATACATGTCCACCTTAAACCTCGGACAGGCGATGAAAAGCTTCGCACACGAAAGTCATCACTAAACAAAAGAGAGGTATGCCACCATGAAAAAATACGCTTCCCCGGAGCATCGTGAAACCATACTCCCCTCAATCGGAGTTGTTCTCGCTTCTGCTCCCTCTTTTTTTTTCAAATTCAGCAGCGTTTTTCTCCGTTTTAAAAGCCGCGCTCGTAAAGCAGGAAATATCTTTTACAAGGAACTCAGACGACAAGGAATCGACCAAGAAACAGCAAAAGCATTAACTGGCGAATATAAAAAAGTAAGTCATCTCCGCCAATACCTCTCATTTCAATAAAAGAATAAAGAAAAAAAAAAAGAGAAATTATGGTGCTATTGGTGTTGGTTCCGTCCAGGTGGGATTATAGCCGGTCATTGCTGGGTCACCATAGAGGACGTGGACGTTCTGCAGTCCACCTTGGAAAAAGGTCGATCGGCCATAGAGTGTGGTTGGATCGCAGGTGGTGAAATCTCGGTCGATGAGCCAGACATACTTTGATTCTGCCTCACCGATACTTTCTCCAAGGACACAGACGTCGTAAAAGATCCAGGTGTTATACAAATCGTCATGGACGCCATAGGGTGAGCCTGCGTTTCCATGCCAGATTGCTGATCCATGGGAGAGATAGACTATTGGTCCAAAATGTCCCCCTGTAGTACAGGAGCTCCAGAACTCAAGTTCGCTGTGAAGGTTTTCAAAGGCTTCATCGACCCATTTGAAATGAATGATATCATACATGTTTGGTTCCTCAGCATTGTATGAGGATTGACCTCTCCATCGTGCATTTCTTGTCTGCCGATTGTCATAGCCGCTGCATCCACGCCAGCTATCCCACCAGTCAAAATCATAGAGATGGTCGTATCGTGGTTCAGCAGCGGGGAATTGTTCTGCAATGTTTTTGTATTGCGCAGATATCCCCGAACCGCCTGTGCCATGTCCTGAGTAGTAGCTAATCGCTGCTCCTTTGTTCATGCGTTCTAGATAGTTATCCCAGATGCAGTGTCCCTCATAGAATCGACCATGGGAGGAAAATGCCTCTTTTACCCGTTGTGTTGCATAATTTGCGTAGTTGTTTCCATCGTTAGCCCGCCATTGATAGCCATCCGGAAAGTTCATCATTTGGGAGGTGGCAACATCTTTTCCAGGGTTTGCATGAATTATTGCGGGGTAGAGTAGATTTCGGCAGATTATTGCGGTGGCAAAACCCGGTGTTCTCACCGGGATGTGTCCGGCGTAGGAATTGTTTCCCGTCATTGCCCGGCAGATAGGATCACGAATATCGGTGTCGCGAGGTGACACAAACAAATAGGCTTCTTTTCCCTCTGCATCCAGATTATACTTTGTTGCTATGCTGCTTACCCCTTCGTTTACTGCTTTGAACCATCGTAGTTTCAAATCAAATCCAAAGGGTGGAAAATTTCGATCTCGTAATGCTTGTATAAACTCTTGTAAATCAAAGGGATGATCCATTTGAGGGAGATGACCCAGGGAGACACAGCCATGGTAGAAGTCTCCATCGTACTCTCGCCAACTCATCAGCATATCAAGTTTATTGTAGGCATCAATGGAATCACAGATGCTCAGCACGGGAGATCCATGGTATGCTGCTGCCATTGCTGCAGGGGCAAAATACCCATCACCGGTGGCAAAGGAGGTAATGGTGATGTAGTTTTCTGATTGTTCATCTGCTTTAATTGCATCGACTACTTGTTGAAGTGTTGTGTACTCCGTGACCGTTCCAGAAAGTTGAGCACTGCTAATACTTTTGATATTGACAAAGATGATATTGTCTACTCCAAGCTGAGTGAGCGCTGCCTCTGTTTCCTCGGGGACTGAATCCGAGGTCACATACAACAAGGGTGCATGCTGTTGTGAGGCAAGAACCGCTCCGTTTGCCGCTGAGAGTCCCGCATGATATCGATCGAGATTATAGGTTCGAATTTCGCCTTTGATTTCGTAGCGGCCATTAAAACCAATCTCTTTGTTTTCGTAATCATAAAAGGGAACCACAATCGCTGTCCATAGTCCTTTCATAGCATAATGTACCTCTACGGTGTGTTCGGTATGTGGTTCTATTAGCCAGGATCGATATTCATCATAATCCTGTTCCCAATGTCCTCCCATCCATTGATGAATGGGTTTAATTTCTCCTCCATTCCAATGAGGGACACTTGGTCGGCGTATATTCCCATAAGGGTCGACGAGGTAGACTATGAGTTGTGATGGTTCCTCGGTTGTAACCGTGAGTTTAATAGATGAATCGGGGTTGCGAACCGGGATTTTGAATCGGTCACCATCTATTTTTGTAATGGTGAGATCAGAAAGCCCTGCTGTTTCTGTTACATACGGAAACCACAAACCAGGTAGGGTGATCGGATGATACACATCAATATCTGGTCCGGGTGTTGATGAATCATACGGCCACCAATCTTCCATGAGTCCTTCGTATCGAGGTGTTGCAATGCCGATATCTCCTTGAAATCCTTGATCATGGCAATGAACCATAACTGCTCCCCAGCGTGGACCAATAAACAGGGGGGATGCATAGATATCGCCTACTTGTTGTAAATCTTCAGCAGAAATATTGTTTTCTTCAATCCGTGCATTTAATCGTTTGGATCGATCAAGAATAGTTCGGGTTTCATCAGAAAACGAGCTTCCATCGGTTACGACAATGGCGGTATCTACGTTTGTCCATTTATCAGTGGCAATTTCTGCTGCAGCAGTAATAGGATCAGCGTCAACAGTGTATTCGTCTGGAGTCATTGCAAAATGTGAGAGATACGTGTCCCAGTCATCTAATAGATAGCCTGTTGTCTCATCAACGGAGGTAAACCACTGAGGTACATACTCTACCCCTTGGTACACAATAGGAGATACATACCGGGTTCCTCCTTCGAGATAATTAGCCGCAGGAACTGCTGCAAGATAGCCATATTCATCAGCATTGCTCTCTGGATCATCATTTACGATAAAGGTCTGCGCAATTGGGGTAATCTCTGGCTGAGACCGCGGTACCGGAGGTGATTCTGCTGATCCACCTTTGCTAATTTCTAAGGTATAGGCGCCTGATCCATAGAGTAAATAATCATCAGGCCATTTGCTTTGATTCCATCCGGGAAACATATCAATTTTACAGGCCCATGTCCCTGTTTCATCTGCAGGATATTCAAGTTCATCTTCTCCGTAATATTGCTCAGAATGTATTAATTCACCAACGGGATTGAAGAGATGAATATCGTAATCTGCAAGCTCAAAAGCATCTACCTTAAGAAAGATTCCCTCCCCTGCGGTAACGGAGAATGCATACCAATCCTCTTGATCATCATAATCCAGATATCCCTCATATTCGCCAGCGGCAACTAGTGATGCTGATGCAAAACTATCTCCTGCATCAAAACCTAATCCAGCATCATTTTGGCCTGCAAGAATCACGTTAAAAGTATAGTCTGCACTGCCTGCTCCACTGTTTGCAAAAATTCGTACAAAATACCAGCCCGTTTCAGCAGCAGCACTATTGTTTTCAAGAACTTCCTCGTCACCATTGATAAGCTCAATGTCGTAATCCTCTGTTGAGGTTAACCATACGGAAATACTCTGTCCGGCACATGCGGAAAACCGATAACAATCACAGTCATCACCCTCATCGGGATCAAGTGTGCCTATTCGTCCATTGCCAGGAATTGATTGATTTACGGGCTCTCCAATAAAAACAAACTCAGATCGCGATAAGGTATCTCCAACATCAACATTATAGCCTATATCGTTTTGTTCACCAGCAAACGATACATCCTCAACAGGAATATACCGCGTGTCATATTTAATCGCTGGATGATCCTGTTCCTGCTGATTATTGTTTGACGCAAACGAACTGTTTTGAGTATCATATAGTTGAGTGTTCCCCTCAAAACCTGCAAAAACTGTTGGTAATAATCCTGAAATAATAAAGAGAACAATCGTCAAACCAGCCTTAAGTTTTGTTTTACTATGGTTTACCATGTTTTGGTCCCCCCACTTCATTATTATAACCTGTTTTATAATGTTTCCCCAATATATAAATGAAACACTATTTAAATATACATGACATAGGGTGTTGAAAAATTAATTGAACCCTCCTGCTTTTCATTTAAAGCGGGATG
>CAZTFR010000024.1:0-28833 GCA_964612945.1 uncultured Thermoplasmatales archaeon | reverse complement strand
TCCAATGCATATAGTCCAGTGCCATCTCCAGGCATGCGGGTCCAGTGAGCTGCTCGGAGGTGTATCCGCCGGTGCCATCGGTGGGATAGAAGGGAAAATCGGTAAGATCAGTGTAGTATTCATCAAGGTAGAGATCTTTGGTGATACCACCGTTATCAAGATCGGTTTGGGTGACAACGTGATCGGTGACGTTTATGTAATGGCCGGTGTCTGTGGCAAAGTAGCGAAGTGTGTCATCTTTTGCGACATCATCATTAGGGGAGAGTTCAAGATAGTAATAGTTGTCTGTCTCTTGGGCGTCATAGCTTTCTCCAGTATTGAGATTGGTGATGATGACATCGACATCGTTTACAGGTGAGTTGTCTTCGTAGAAGCATTCTCCATCTAAGATGAATGGTGGTGATGAGGTGATATTTGTTACAGTTACTTTGATATAGTCATGAAAGAGGGGTAGATAATATGGAAAGATAACGTAGACCCAGGAGGCTCGATCGCTATACGAGAGAAGAGTGAGTTGTCCACTAGGATTGATATACCGGTTGAAATTAGATCGAATGTTTCCTTTCAACAGACCATCTTTGTTTCCCGCCCAGTTATCGATAAAACGGTTTTGACCAAAATTGCCTTCTGCATCACACCATTGTGCTTGGGTGTAATCCCAGAGGTAGAGTTCTGCTTGTGTGCAGTCTTGTCCGTAGCCTTCCCAGAGTATTTCGATGTCATCTATTTCAGACGGATCTTCATTTATAGTAAATTCAAAGATATGTGTGGAAAACCAATTAACTGCTGGATCTGGTGAAATGTATCTGTTCGAATCGCTATCTCCACCTGTTGCATCAGAATATGCGAGTCTATCATAGTCCGTGCTGCTTATTTCCGAGGTGACTGGCTTTCGAACACCTGCAACACTTCCATTCCAGGTATTTGTCTCATATCCATAACAATATTTATTTGAGCCAGCACCTGTTGAGAAATTATAGACGATTTGTTCTGCCTCATAGATTTGAAAGGTTTTTTCACTCACGGCTTCTCCCGTGTCTGTATCGGAGGCATGGGCGATGATTTTTATTAAGGCGTTATCGGTTGATGCAATAGGAACCGTCCAGGGGTATGCACCGTCATCTATTGTATTGGCAATAAATGTCCAACTTGCTCCATTGTTGAGCGAATAGTAGAGGTCAACGGAGCTGAGTGGTTGGTTCCATTCATCAGTGGCCTCCCAGAGGATCTCATAGGTTTGCTCGCTCACTAAGAGTTCTCCTCCATCTGGCCAGATTACATGTGCAGAAGGAGTTGAATCAATATGACGGGGGACCTGCATGCAGATACAATGAATAGCTCCTGCGGCATCGATGATGTCATAGCAGTCGATTGGTATGATTTCAACGGATGGTCCTGCAGCTGCTTCAAATTGTGCAATGGCATCATTGTCTTCATCATTATATTCTGAAGGACCACTTCCATAAACCGATCCATACGCAGGTATGAAAATACGATTGTTTAATCGAATTGCATTGGTGTAGGTGTAATGGGTGGCGCCGACATTCCAAGCTTCCGGTCGATGAACAGTAAACCCAAGACTTTCCATATACGGCACCGCTTCATTTGTGATCCGAATTGCCTCAGAGTTTGACCCCGGTTTAAATTCTGAAATGATACAATCATCTTCATCAACGAGATAAAGCCACATATCAATATGACCTGTTCCGTCCACATCTGGAGGAAGTTGTTCCATGATATGAAGCGTATCAATTCCTTGGTAGTCATGATAGAGTTCTGAGATAAAGGCTTTGTTGAATCCTTCTTCTCCAGGATTATCCACGAACACCAGCTCTGTTACAAAGCCTGAACGATCTGGACCAGGTTGAAAATTTCCACCAGAGTAATACAGACCCATGTCATGAGTAAAAACATCAAAATTATCATCTCCAAGCAGTGTCGGAATGAAGTTATCAAGAGGTCTTGTTGGATAATAATGGCTGTCTACGATTTGGAGAGTGTTATTTTGCCAAATAAAATGAGGGCCGTAATCTCTCATCCAGATAGAATCACCCGGCTGAATGATAAATTCCACTTTACTCATGTTTGCTCCAGCTGAGGAGAAATCACTCTGCGCTGCACTCCGCTGAGTTTCATCAATAACTACGCAGTAGACGGTTTCATCATATTGATCAGGCTGCGTGATTTCTACAACAAGATCAGAGACAACATCTGGATATTGCCCCGTATTGTACCAGAGAATGATGCCATCCGAAGGATCGTATTCTGGTGGTGAAGCAATGATGCCTGATGTTGGTTTATCAAAAGAGGAAGGATAGGTAATCTCACACGGTCCATCATGTTGATCGGGATTATACGGTGTTCCTCCTTCCCGATAATGAGGAAGTGGTTGTTTACTAGTTTGTCCTCTATTTTTGAGTGTTTCAAAATAGCTATATATCTGTTTGTTTTGATCACTCAATGAACTCTGAACCGCTGGGAGAAAGGTAGTTAATAGTAATAGCAGGCTTATACAAAATACAATTTTTTTATGATTTAATTGGTGTTTCATTAACTGTTTACCCCCTGATAAGGAATAGTTTTTCTCTGTGAGTTATTATCGATCATTTCTATTTAAATGTTATTATTATAATGGCTTCATCCCGTAATTGAATGAATCCAAATTGATAGTCCAATGTTATTCAACTTCAAAGTTGATCATTTTGCATAGATTGAAGTGTACATGCTGAAACTTCATCAGCATCTGCACTGAAAACACCAATGGTTTTAATTAGAGAAACAGAGTTTACACTCATCGTGTTGGAATGGTAAGATGACTTTGTGGTGTTACATGCATGATTTCCACAAAGGAATCTTACTTTCCTTTGCATACGTTACCAAAAGAACCTGTTTGATATTGTACGACAACACCTTCAGAGAGAGTTCTTTTTTCTGCATCCACCTTTTGCGACTACGTAGGAAGCTCCCCCATCGTCGTTTTATAGAGGAAAACACGCTTTCTACAATGGATCTGGCATGATACGTGTCAAGCCATTTCTCAGTATCTTTCTTATACGCTCTGATAGAGATGATCCATGCTGGTTTTCCTTTTGCTTTGTTGGTAGCATTATCTTTGAAGTGGAGATAAGGTATTCCTTGTTTATCTGCCACGATTTGACAGTTTTTCCGCGAGGAATATCCTTTGTCACCATACACATCTCCTAGATCTGGGAGATGTTTCAGCAGGGTGTTGAACTCAGGTGAGTCATGTCGTTTCGATGATGTGATGGTAAACCAGTGAATGATACCTGTGTCCACATGCATGCTGATGTGGAGTTTGATACAATCACGTTTTGTGTTTTTCCGTCTGATATGGATATCATACCAGATGCTGCTGTTACCCGTTCGGAAACCCGTGCTATCCACGGCGATGTTCATTCCCTTTCGTCTGAGGAAATTGACCGCTTGATTGGTCACATTCCTGATATAGGGTATGGAAAGTTTGCTCATTCCTCGGTGAATCACTGTATGACCGGGTAGGTCATCGAAGCTGTTTTTGAATGTTTCACTTTCTTTCAGATAGGCTTCGATGCCATCATAGGTCTGGTTGAATCCAACTTTGAGGATACAACCAGTAGCAACCTCTCTTGGATCATGCCCGTTTCTGCCTGCTTTCTTTGGCTTCCATGGTGATGGAAGCTGTTTCACTACGTCTATTACTTGTTTGGTGTAGAGTTCATTGAAATTTCTGTTCACATAATTCACTATCTTAGGTTCAATTCTTTTTTTCGCACATCCCATCCTTGAAATTAAAAATGATGTATCTCTTAATTATCTATTTCGGGATGAAGCCTATTATAATAAAAATTACATAAATACTTTTGTCGCTAAGTAGGTTACTACAATATTTAAATAAGGGGAATCTATACTCAGCTTCTACAGTTAATAGGTGATATTCCTGGGAAACATTCGACAAACACACATAAAAAATACCGCAATAGAACTTCTGGAAAGGTATCCAAATCAATTTTCAGCCGATGATTTTCAGCATAACAAACAGAAGGTCTCTGAATATGTAGAAATGGATAGTAAACTCATGCGCAATAAAATCGCAGGATATATCACACGCTATCTCGCTTCTCGTTCTAAAACAAAAACAAGTGAACCCATTTATGAGTAGTAACCATATTTTTATGTTAATAAAGTAGGTTGCCACCACGACCATGAGTGGAACTAGTACTGTCTCTCAAGCGATAACCGATCTTAAAAAGGGAAAATTTATCCTTGTATTTGATAATGAACAACGTGAAGGAGAAACCGATCTAGTTATTGCCTCACAATTTGCAACACCACAGGCTATAAAGCAAATGCGAAAAGACGGAGGCGGCCTCATTTTTATCATGACCTCCTATGAAATCGCCAAACAATTACAGCTCCCCTTTCTTGCAGATCTGTATTCCTCCATCGAGGACCAATATCCCGTATTAAAACATCTTGCCCCTACAGATATACCTTATGATTCTAAATCTTCCTTTTCCCTCTACATAAATCATCGAAAAACATTCACCGGTATCACAGACATCGACCGCAGTCTCACCATGAATACATTCGCACATCTCATTAAAGATATCAACAATATACCCTCAAAACAGGCTGTTAACCGCTTTGGAAAAGAATTTCGTTCCCCTGGACATGTCCCTCTCTGTATTGCAGCACAAAACCTCTTATCCGGGCGAAAAGGTCATACCGAATATATCGTTTCCTTATTGAACATGGCCGGGCTACTTCCAGCGGGAAGCGGATGTGAAATGATCGGAGACTCAGGAAAGGCATTATCAAAACAGGATGCCAAAACCTATGCAAAAAAACAGGGACTCACCTTTCTTGAAGGAACAGAAATCCAAAGAGCGTGGAACACATGGTCACCGTAATGGCAACAGGAACTTTTGATCTCCTTCATATGGGACACATCTATTTTTTAAAAGAAGCAAAAAAACAAGGGGACCGTTTGGTCGTTGTAGTTGCGACCGACACCACCGTCCGGAAATTAAAACACGAACCGGTGAACCCAGAACAAACACGCCTCAACCTGATTAAAGAGCTTCAAATAGTTGACGAAGCATATCTCGGATATGAAGAAGACATGTACCAAATCGTTGAAGAAATCAAACCTGACATTATCACCCTTGGGTACGACCAGATACATGATGAAGACACCATCAAAACCAATCTACGACAACGAAAACTCTCCGCAGATATCATCCGTCTCTCAAAATATCAACAAGGCAGTGACCTTGAGGGCACCCGACGCATTATTCAAAAAATAATATCTGCCTATGAATTTCAAAAAAAGATGGAAAAAATTGAGCAATCATGAAACAAATTGGCATTGCAGATACCACCTTCGCACGATACGACATGGCCACAGCAGCCATAGATGAACTACACAGTCATAGCACCGGATTTACAATCAAACGATACACGGTCCCAGGTATAAAGGATCTCCCCGTTGCCTGCAAAAAACTCATCGAAGAACAACACTGTGACATCGTCCTTGCACTAGGGATGCCTGGAGCAGAACCCATCGATAAACAATGTGCACATGAAGCAAGCACCGGGCTCATCCAGGTGCAACTCCTTACCACTACGCACATTATCGAAGTCTTTGTCTACCAAGATGAAGCACCAACTCCAAGCAAACTTGCGTGGCTTGCAGAACAACGCACCCGTGAACATGCCGTAAACGTGCTCAATTTAATATTTCATCCTGAAAAACTTACAAAAAATTCTGGAAAGGGATTGCGTCAAGGATACGCTGACGCAGGCCCACTGAAATGAGAAAAGGAGTGAAAAAAAATGCCAAAAAATCCCCTACGAATTGGTGCTGTCGTTGCAGAATTCAACTATGACATCACCATGATGATGCTTGAACGAGCTAAGGAGCATGCACGATTTCTCGATGCAGAGATCACCCAAGTTGTCAAAGTCCCTGGTGTCTTTGACATGGGGCTTGCTGTAAAAAAACTGCTTGAACGAAAAGACATAGACGGTGTCGTAACCCTTGGAGCAGTCATCGAAGGAGAAACCGAACATGACGATATCGTCATACAACATGCAACACGAAAAATCGCAGATCTTGCAATAGACTTCAACAAACCCGTTGGTTTAGGCATATCCGGACCTGGAATGACACGCCTCCAAGCTCAAGACCGCATCGATAGAGCAAAAGATGCAGTAGAAGCAGTTGTCAAAATCTCACGCAGGTTGAAGCTCTAACACTAAGTAGGAAATGAGAAAGGGTACTTTACAGATGAGATCGCATCCCCGATGAGCTCTTCAGTTATCTGAGATTACGTTACAACATGTACTATGAAGTGTAACGGTCTATTTTCCTATTCATTAGAAGGCTGATCAATCATCTTAAAAACAGAGGGAAGATGAATAGTATACGTACCATCCTTTTGAATAATAATAGGCTCCTTTTCCAAGAGTCCCTTTAAATCAATATTATATTGACCAGGTTTTTCGATGTCAATTGTCTCCGGTGATTGATACTCATCAACTTCTGCTTTAATTTGATCGATGACCTCTGCACGGTCATTTTGATCTTCAGAGCTTTGGATTGGTTGAATCGGTTCCTCATATGAATCTGTACTTTCTTCTCCATCGGTTTGAATTCGGTCTTGCAGAATTTCTCGAATTTCTTTCGGTTTCAGAGGAATCCATTTTCCAGATTTGTTAAAGGCCGAATCCTTATGTTTTTCTGCCAGAGCATCCATAATTTTTGCGGTAATATCCTTTTCGACCTTTTGAGAAATACTCTCTCGTTGGTGTTGATCAAGCGGTTGTTTTGTAAAGAAAAAACGGTTCCCACCACAGTTAGGGCATCCCTTCAAGAGTTGTTGACTTCCCTCTTCAAAAACTCGACCGCATTTCAGACATTGATGAGGCATTTACTTTGCTCCTCGTCCCGGTATAATTGTCGTTTCTATCATGTCGTTATTCTTCGTAATGGTTTTCAGAAGATGCGCAGGACCAATCACCGTCATCCGCGGTCGCTGCATAATCCCAAAGACTCGCTGAAAAAAGCCTTGTTTTTCTTCATCATATCCTTCCATTTCAATGCCGATGAAGGTATCATGATCAATTTCTTTCATGGTATTTTCAATAAGGGCGGTACGTTCTTCGGTGTTTAGCCCTTGTTCAAGAACAAGAATACGTCCATCTTTCACATGCTTCATGATAAAATTGAGTTTCTCTGATTTGGTAAAAGAATTCAGTTTCTGACGGGAAATAAGACTAAATGCTATCCCATTTTCTTTTCGTGGTGTCATGTTTTATTTCACCTTCTTCTTCCGTCGAGCTTTGTTAAATTCTTTTATCATTGACGAATACAGTTTATCAGTATTATACCCAGTAAGCGCACTGATTGGCACCACCGGGTGCTGAGGAAATGCAGATTTAAGGGTTGCTGGACTTGCTCCATCATCATCAATTTTATTGGCGGCAATTAACACGGGAAGATTCCGCGCCTCAAGATTCCCAATAATGGTGACGTTTACCTGAGTAAACGGGTCCTGGGTCGCATCCATTACCAGCACCACTCCATCGATATCTTCTAACCATCGAATCGACTCGATCACCCCCTCTGTTGCCTCTTTTGCCCGTTCTCGTGATTCCTTTTTCGAAAGCCCATACGTGTTCATGAACTCATTAAAATCAATCTTCGTAGAAATCCCTGGGGTATCAACAAGGTCCATACTCAGAGATGCTCCATTGTTTTCAATATTTATATTCGACTTCCATTTTGCCCGACGCGTTTCATGGGGGATTTCGGAAACTGTTCCCATCACATCACCGGTCCAATCACGTAAAATACGATTTGCAAGCGTAGTCTTTCCCACATTGGGAGGACCATAAATTCCAATCTTTGCATGCTGTTTTCCAAAAATGCGAAAAATAATCCGTCCAAATTTACCTTGCCGTAGTTTCTCTAAGATGCCCATCCCAATATTCCTCCTAGACGCAAGAAAGAATTCAAACAACAGTATATAAAAAGTAGTTTATTAGTTTTTGTAACCATTCACCAATGAGGGGAAAAAAAGAGTATCAAAAAACTCTTACCTTGCTCATAAAAAAAATAAGTAACTCTTATATAGCCTCACGTTTATTCCAATTCAGACCCAAAATTTTAGTGGGAGGCAACATTATATGGTAGAGGAACAAAAAAATACTGAAAAAGTAAGGGAGAATCAACAATCCTTTATGAACCAACTCGAACAAGCATCTGTTCAACTTGATACTATTCAAAGCTCATTTTCAAAAGGCATGGAGGATCTTGAACGTATTCAAAGTATGATCAGCACCGATGGTGTCGGTAATATTACTACCATGATTTCAGAATTTGAAAATCGACTCAACAACGCAGAAAAAGAAAAAGAAGAAGCAATCGAAGGCGCACGTAAATTCAGCGAAGAACTCGAAAAAGAAAAAGACCGCCTCGTGAAACTCTGGGATGCCTACAAAACCCAAGAAGAAGAACTCTCTCAGCAGGAGAAAAAAACAACGGAACTTGAAGAAAAACTTAGAGAAAGTGAAGTATCAAGAAAACAACTCGAAGACGATTTAACCTCACGAATCGAAACATTACAACAGAAGATACATGAGAAAGAAGAAGACGCCAAACAAATCGATACATTCAAACAACAAATGCAAGATTTTGATAGTATTCGAAACAGTCTAGAGGAAAACATTCAAACTCTCAAAAAAGAAGCCAATGCAAAAGATGAACTCATCCGTTCGCTTGAAGATCAGGTAGAGGAACTCCGTAAGTTTGAAGAAATGTCAGAGTTTAAAACAAAATTTGAACAGGTCTCCACAGAATTTGAAAAGGAAAAAGAGCGACTAACGAAACTTTTTAAACTTTACGAGGAAACCGAAGCCGACAACCAATCCATGAAACGTGAACTTAAGAAATGGCAGGATTGGTTCGATGAAAACGAAGACCTCTTCTCAAAACTATTTAGCGCAGCAGATAGTCTCCGAAGATCATCCGAGTCTATGACTGAGGAATCCACTGATGAATCCTCGTCAGAGATGGAATCTGAACCTGATGAGCCAGAAGCTTCCTTTGAAAAACCAAAAAGAAAGGGTATTTTTAGAAAGAAATAATAACCCTTTTTCCCCTATTTTTATTCTAATTTTGCAGTGCTGATACCATTGTTATCTTCTTCAACAAAAATCGTGTGTTCCATTTCATTTTTTAAATCACTGATATGGGTGATGAGAAAGATTTGTCTAAATTTTGCGGAAAGTTGATGAAGCGCGTAAATAATGTTTTGTCTGCGGTTGATATCTTGAGAGCCAAAGATTTCATCAAGGATGATGAAATTGATGGTGTTACCTGATCGTTCGGTGAGAACTTCTGATATAGCGAGTCGGATGCAGAGGTTTGCAAGATCTTCTTCTCCTCCACTATATCGGTTGATAGTATGAGCGGTACCTTGATCGTAGATCAGCAAGTTGTAGTTTTCGTCGAGTTCGATTTCAGGGTATTTTCCATCGGTGAGTTGGGTGTAGAGTTCTGAGGCATAATGAGACATAGCCGGACGTATCTGGCTAATGAGATAGGTGCGAAAGGAGCTCATAATTTGGGAGAGGGTGGAGAGTTGTTGCAGGTTTTGTTGTTCGTTTTTCAGTGTGTTTTGTAGCTTTTTTTGTTCTTCGATAGTAGTGTTTAGGTTTTTTATTTGTTCTTCGATGAGTTTGAGATCTCCTTCTTGTTGTTTGAGTTGTAGACGGTATGTTTCACGTTTTTCACGGAGTGTTTCGTAGTGCTCAGATGCTTTTTGCCATTCTTGGTAGCATGTGGTTATGTTTTGTTGTATTGTTTGATATTGTTGTTTGTTGAATCGTAGATCTTTTGTTTTATCAAGTTCTTGTTGTTTGTTTTTTATTTGTTGTGTTTCGCTTTCTTTTTCTTTTGTTATCTGTTGGATGGTGGTGTGTAGTTTTTCTTTTTTGATGTATTGTTGTTGGAGGTAGGTGTATTTTTTTTCGAGTGCTTGTTTTTCTTTTTCAAGCCGGTCCTGTTTTTCTTTATAGGTTTTGTTTTTTTTGGTGAGCGTTGTGTATTTTTTGTCAAAGCTGTCGATATCTTGTTGGTATGTGTGCAGGAGTTTTTGATAGTGTTCTTTCAGGGGTCGTTGGCAGGTGGGGCAGGTGGCATTGGGCCCTAGTTTTTTGATATGTTGTTTTTTTTGTTGTGTTTCATTTTGTTGTTGTTGTATGGTTTTTTGTTGTTGGTGAAGTTGTTCTTGTTGTTTGCTGAGTTCGCTAATGTTGTGGGTGTTTTTGTGTTGTTTGTCTTTGAGTGCTTGAAGTTCTAATTCAACTCGAGGGTATTTGTTGAGTTGTTGTTGATAGGTGTCTATTGCGTGGTTTCTTTTGTTGAGGTGTTCTTGGATGGTTTCGATTTCTTTTTTGAGTTGGTTTTTTTTATCGTGGTGTGTTTTTTGTTGTTCGAGTGTTTCTTTTTGTTTGAGGGTGCGTTCGTAGGTGGTTTTTTTTTGTTGCGTAAGTTTGTGTGCTTCTTGCATAGTGTCTTCTTGTGTTTTGATGTCCTGTTGAATGGTTTGTATCTGTTTTTTTTGTGTTTTGTGTTGGTTCTGTAGGTGTTTTTGTTGCTGTTGGTAGGTCAATATTTTGAGTTTTCCTGATTCATCGGTGAGGTTGTGTTGGAGGTGTTGTACGGTTTCTTTTTTTGTTTTTTGATCTGAGCGGATGGTGGTGATGATGGTGTCTATTTGGGTGATGCCGAGCATGCGGAGGATGAGTGGTCGTCGTTCGCTGGGGTTGATTTGAGAGAGGGCGTTGAGTTCTTTTTGTTTGGCAAAAATCGAGGTGTAAAATGATTTGAAATCCATTCCGAGTGTTTTGTGGATGTAGTGGGTGACGGTGTCTGCTCCTTCGGCTGCGATGGTGTTGTTTTTGGTGATGGTTGCACTGGCGGTGTGTGTTTTTCCGGTCATTTGTCGCATGAGATGATAGGTGTCTGAATCGAGGGTGAAGTCAAGTTCGATGCGGCAGGGTTCTTTTGTGGTTGCTTGTTGTGTTTTGATGTGTTCGGCGCTGGTGCGTGCGGCGGTGGGGCCATACAGTGCCCAGGCGATGGCTTCAAAGATGGTTGATTTTCCGGCGCCGTTTAGCCCAATGATACCGGTGACGCCATCAGGGAATTCGATGAGGGTGTCTTTGAATTTTCTGAAGTTTTTGAGTCGAAGTGTTTTCAGGATCATGGCGGTTCTCCTTTTTCTTCGACTTGTTGGATGTAGTCAAGGCCCAGCTTTTTGATAGTTTCTTTGTGTTTAAGTTGTTGTGTTTCAAGAAATGTTTTGAATTCATGGCTGATGGATTCGAGTTGGTGTTCTCCTCTGATGAGTTGGGATGATTTTCTTTGCATGTCTGCGTTGAGTTCAAAGTGTAGTGCTTCTTTGGTGAGTGCTTTTATTTTGACAAAGTCAAGGCTGTGAAAGGTTGCTGAGGGAATGTTTTCAAGGGTGAGTCTGATGATTTTTTCTGCGGGTTTATGAATGCTGAGGCTGTGTTGTATTTGTCTCATGATGGAATCCAGGTCTTTATTGGTGCAGTCAATAGGGGCGAGATCCTTCATGTCTCTAGTGCTGCATTTGATGAATTTGGTGGAGAGGGATGTGTCGAAGGTCAGTTCGATAAAGCCTTTTTTGTCTGGTGCTTCGATAAAGGAGAATCGTTCGGTTGAACCGGCATAGTAGGTGTTTGGTTTCAGTTTGGTGTATTTATGGTAGTGTCCAAGGGCGATATAATCAAAGGATGCGTCAAGGATTTTGTTTGGGATCGTCTGCTCGTTGAACTCATTCATACTGAATACATCGATTCCTTGAACGGCACCATGTAACAGTAAAATGTTTCTGTCTGCTGTACTGTCTGGTTTAACTTGTTGTATGTTTGTGATAAACGCTTGTTTTGTGTGGCAGTGCGGGATGGCATGAATACATGTTTTTGTATTATGAAGATCAAAGACGAGTTGTTCGTATTTGTTTTTATAAATTGGATAAATCGAAGGGAGATGATCAAAAATGGTGAAGAGATGACCCGTTTCTCTGAGCTTCGGTGTTTCATGATTTCCTGCGATGATGACGGTAGGAATGTTTTGCTCTTGAAGTCTTAAAAGCTGATTGAGTGCTGTAGTGATAGCACGGTTGGTGGGTCGGACGGAATCAAAGAGATCTCCTGCGTGGAGGACGAGATCTGGTTTGGTTTCTATGATGTAATCAATGCATTTTTTGAAGGAATCATAGATATCGTTTTCTCGCTGGTTGAGTCCCTCCTCTGTGGTTTTGCGATACGCAGAGAAACCAAGATGGGTGTCAGCAAGATGGATAATTTTCATTTCGATCGTTTTTTTCGTGCTAGTTTAAATGCGGTGACATCACCTGCGATGGTTAGGGGATCCAGCGTCGGCGCAACTGGGGGTGCATAGGCGGTTTCCATTTTTCGAAACGTATCCACTGTACAGGTGTTCAGAATCGCGCAGGCAAGCGTGTTGATTCTCAGCGCTGCATTGTCTCCAACAGCTTGGGCAGAAAGAATACGGTTATTTTTCTGATCTGCCTTTATTTTAATAGTAATCGGTTTTCCTCCGGGGTAATAATGCGGAAGTGAAGAACCGGTATATTTTCCAGAGACAACCTCTCTGCTGGCATCAAACATGAGTGGTCCAACGCCTGCTATTTCTGTGTCAAAGATCTGTGACGTCCATGTTTGAAGCAGACCCTTAGGAAGCAGATCGTTTCCTCCCGCTGCATTTACACCGGCAATCATACCTTGTCGGACTACGATGCTTCCTAGTCCAATGGGTACAGATTTTCCGGTTACAAAATCAATATATTCTGTACAGTCCCCAATGGCATACACATTCTTAACAGTTGTTTCAGTCTTTTCATTGATGGTAATTCCACCATGTAATCCAAGCGTGCATCCTATTGATTCTGCAAGTTCCACTTGTGGTCTTACCCCGGTTGCAATGATTAGAAGATCTGCAGTTAGTTTTTTTACCTGTTTGCTTTCTTTATCTTGAAGTGTGATACCTTCGAGGGTCTCTTTCTTATGATGAACCTCGGTGAGAAGATGATTGGTAAAAACCGTTGCGTGTTGCTCAATTTTTTTTCTAAGAGAAGATGCCATGTCTGAGTCGAGACTGCGGCCAAGAAGACTGGGGAGAGCCTCAACGATGGTTACAGAGAGCCCCCTTTTTAGAAGGGTATCTGCTGCTTCAAGCCCAATGAGACCTGCACCAAGAACGATTACCTTTGCTCCTTTTTTTAGCTGAGTGCGAATATATTTTCCATCGTCTATTGTCCGGAGGGGTGCTACACCATTGATGAACTGATTCCGTACATAGAGTCCTTTAATTTGAGGTATCGTAGGGATGCCACCGGTTGCAAGAATAAGAGAGTCATACTGGTGGTTCGTTTGGGTATTTTTTGATTGAGCAGTAAGCTCTTTTTCTTTGGGATCTATGTGTGTTACTTTTGTGTCAAGCTGAAGGGTGATGTTGTTTTTTTCAAACCAGTCTTGTGAAAACTCGACTAAATCAGAAAACTGTTTGATTTTACCTGAGAAAACATAGGGTAATCCGCATTTCGAGTATTGAGCGTAGGAGTCTTTTTCAAAAAGGAGGATGGTTGCTTTTCGGTTGGTTTTCCGTGCGATTTGTGCTGCGGTTCCCCCACCAGCACCGCAGCCGATGATTGCGATTCTTGGATTGTTTTTCACGGTAAGTCCCCGTGCCCAAATAGTTGGTTTGTTTTAAACATTTACCGCTGTTTGTTTTTCAAGTTTCGGATATACACACCTACTGTGATAAACAGGATTGTTGCGACAATACTTGTTATGATAAGTATGGTGTTTTCATCGACATTCTGTGAGTAGTTGCTCTTCAGAGGTGTTGAGTTTACTTCATGGAAAAGATAGGCAGTGGTTGTATTGAATATGTTTTGGAGAGAGTTGAATCCTTCTTTTGTTCTACCATTTAAACAGCAATGCTTGGCATGTTGTAGATCTGATGGACTGGTTTCTTGATACCCATATTGATGCGCTATCTGTACCCGGGCGTTACATATGCTTACGGCAATGTCAACAAGCATCTCTTTTGATGGATAGAGTGAGGAGGTGGTGTGGGTGTTGAACAATAGATTTCGTAGCGAGTGTAATGTTTCTGAGTAATTAGTGTTCCAGAGCATAGATAGTTGCTGTTGAAGTTCCTCAGAATCTTTTATGCTATACCATAAATGTTGTGTGAGCATCGCCTGTTGTTGCATCTGTACATCAGATAATGTTAATATTTCTTGCACGTGAGCGGTGTTTTTGATATCTGTAAGGAGGAGATTCTCAATGTTTTGTGTTTCTTCGATAAATACGGTTTCCACTGTGGAAAAAACTGAGGAAAGATACTTGGGATCATACGAATTCAGAAGGTCCAAAGAAAGTTCTGCGGCTTTTCCAGATTGATACGGTTGAAGGATGTCATCATCGGCGATGTGTATAGGTACATATATTGAGGAACAGGCATGGTTTGCTGAAAACCAAAGACAGCTTAGTTGCTCCTCATGCTGATGGGGCACCTGACATATTGTTACTGCTTCATAGGGGTATTGTTCTTCGCACATTCCTCGGAGACCATCGAGATCACTTTTGAGAAGCCGAGACCAATTCATCATATCTGCAACGGTGATTTCTCCTCGTTTCTGGTTGATGATTGAATAGAGCAGATCTTCCCATGCTTTATATTCATAACAGATATGAAGTGTTGCAGTGTTTGCTGATATTTCTTCAGCAGTAACACTGTATTGTCCGACGGTTTGTCGTTCTCCTTGTCTGATCTCAACAGGGCTGCCCATAAAAATAAGAGATCGATAAAGAATACGAAGGGGTGGTCTCATGCGGACTACAACTGAGTCATCATTTACTCTGATAACTTGCACACCAAACAGAGAACCAAGTCGAATGGTTTGTCCTGCACGTACTGTTTTTGTTTTTTCCGTATCAAAAGATCGTGCGAGAGGTGCTTTGTTATGTCGTTGTGTTTTCCAGAGATCTTTTGGATAGTTGGACATTACCCAGATGTTGTCAACCTCTGTTACAGTATAGCGCCATGCATCTGCTTCAACAACCATTGCTTTTGTCGGCCCGACAACAAAAAGATTTTCAGAAACACCTGGTGCATGAAGCTGGTCAACTGCTTTCTCAGTGAGCAGTCGTACTGCTTCGTCTTCGTTTTCTGCTTGTTGACAGCTATAGCGGATCCAATCAAAATCATCCCAGGCAAAACGACGGACGTTCACCCAGTTTGAATTGGTATCTGCATCTCCAAAGGCCAGTCCAGTTTGGGTGAGGACCATACCCGGTTTAATGATATTTGGAGGGGTATCACCTTTCGTGCATATCCCAATGAATTTATGATCAACGGTTTGTGGAAGATTATTACCGTTTACCGGATGATGATAGGTATAGGTATAGTCTTTTGGAACGATGAGTGCGACTTGAAGTCCTGGCCTGCTGGGGTCTCTAACTTTCATCAAAAGGTTATACGACCCTGCCGTTGCATCATTGACAGCGATTACATCTTTACATGCTTGTGTTGCAGGTAGTAAGGGAACTAAAAGTAGTAGACAGAAAAGAATGAAAATATTTTTTTTAAAGACCGAACCCATGTGACAGACTAATATCTAATAATCGCTATAAATATGTTCTTATTTGAAAAAAATTATAGAAGAAAACAAGGATGTGTTATCCGCTCTTTGTTTTTTTCTTCGCTGTTTTCTTTTTTGCTGTTGTTTTTTTGGCAGTCTTTACCTTTGTTGTCTTTGTGGCTGTCTTTTTTGCCGCCTTTGCTTTTTTTGCTGGTGCCTTCTTTTTTGGAGTTGCTGTCTTTTTCTCCTTTTTCTCTTGCTTATCTTTAGAAGCTTTCTCTGATGCCTCTCCCTTTTTATCTTCCTTTTTTACTTTCGATGGCTTTTCTTCTTTCTTCTTGGGAGCTGCTTTTTTCTCCGTCTCTTTTTCTTCCTTCGTGGAAGGTTCTTCGGTTTCTTCTACTTTTTCTGACTGTGGCGGAGTATCTTCCATAACGATGGTTGGATGTTGTGTGATGGTCGTTTTGGCAACTTCAATACGTTTCACGGGATAGTACGTTCTACAGTTTTTATACATTTGACTGCCGAGTCGGTTATCAAGCATATCTCTGATGAATTCGTTGAGTGTTTTATTTTTTGCTTGCTCAGTGATGGTATCTTTCATCACCTTTCGAATGATTTTTTTCTGACTGTTTTGAATCCGTTTCTCTGCAATAGCAAAGGGTTTTACACGAAGTTTTGCACCATCCTTTGTTTCAATGTCATAGACGCCTCCGATGTGTGATTTTCGGCGTCTGATCATACGGCGGAGATAATCAGAGGTTAAGGTATGTCCTTTGTATTTGGTATGTGCATTTCCTTCGACAACATTGTCAATGGTAAAAAAAAGTTTGATATGAGATTTACGAAAATCACCGGTAAGATCTTGAAGGGAGATTTCTGAGAGACGGCCAATAAGCTGACCTGGGTCTTCTGCAAGCGTTTCTGCAATAGGTGCGTTATCAAAGAGAGGGGGTGCAAGCACCTGGTACCAGTTTTTTGCTCGCCATTTGTCTTTGACTTTCCGGGCTGCTGATCGTGCACGTGCTTTTGCCATACAAATCACTTAAATACTAAAGTAGGAATTTTCTGGTGGTAATGTACTTCTTATACTTTAAGGTTCTGTCAGATTATGTTACCACTGTCGAGAGTATTAACGAGAATAATCAAGCAGAGTACCTTCATCTGACGTGTTAGAATGCATCTGAAATGAAGAGGTGTAGTTTTTTTGCTTCATCTAAAATAATGGTTCTCATCTGCTGATACGGTATGGTTTTTCCCTTGTTTTTCAGTAATAGTTTTTCCTGAAGATTTGGATAGTGTTGTAAGACATTTTTTAG
This sequence comes from uncultured Thermoplasmatales archaeon, assembly GCA_964612945.1. Classification (GTDB taxonomy): domain Archaea; phylum Thermoplasmatota; class E2; order DHVEG-1; family DHVEG-1; genus CAZTFR01. Next base: position 11,804 of record CAZTFR010000024.1, on the reverse strand, counting down.
GGATTCATACACGCCGGGACGGAAATGAAGCTGATCAATCATTACTTTGTGTACTCCTGCTTCTTTGAACTGTTCAAGTATCTTGTGTATTTCTAAAGGATGAATACTTGGATACACCGGGCCAAAAAATACACTTGTGTGTATTCCTTGTTCAGAGAATGCTTTTACCACCTTCAGCCGATCAGCAATTGATGATGATCCGGGTTCTATAATCTTTTTTTCTTGTTCATTAAGGGTTCCAATGCTTACCATCACTTCAACATGGGAAAGTTTACTTATCAAATCGCTGTCTCGAAGAATCAACTTACTTTTTGTCTGAATACACACAGGGTACTCATGACGGATGAGTTGTTCTAAACAATAGCGGGTGATCCGGAATTTTTGTTCAATTGGCTGATACGGATCTGTTACTGTAGACAATCCAATAACACCGGATTTTTTCTGTCGCAATTCACTTGCAAGCAAACGAGGAAGATGCCGTTTTACACCAATTTTGGTCCCCCAACTATTGCGATCACAGTGAAGAATGGATGGTGCGTAACAATAGGCACAGTTATGCTGACACCCTCGGTAGGGATTGAGTGAGTAATTAAGACCTGGAAGGCGAGAGGGGGAAAGAGCTGATTTACACGGAATTTGTTGAGTATTCATGGTATCGTAAGAAAATCCTCCAGTCGTTTCTGATACAGCTGATCTTTTAACACCGCACTGTTTTTAATCCATCTCGTCAAGGGTATAGCCATTATCTTTGCAACCTCAGAGATTGCGTCATTGAGCGTGTCATACTTCTGATAGGGGGTTCGTAGTGCTTGGCGGACAGATTCTCGGACATTCCATACTCCAATAGGCATAATGTAGCCCGGGTGTGCCTCACGAAGTACTACTACACCTGCCTGACGTCGCTCTTTGGATAGTGTTTCATTAACTGCGAGGCGGGCAGCATAGTAGCATCCACCAATCTCTGCATAGGTCTTTCGTCCTTCAAAAAACTCATAACTGTTAAAAATCGAAATACCCCGCCCATACGGATTCCAGGTGGTATTAGGATACCATGCCTCGATGAGTTCATACTTCCATTCCGAAGGCATCATAAGAATAATCCACCGGTTATCATACTGATTGTGATAATACAGGCGAAACTCGTTGATATAAGGATAGGTTTTTGTATATTTCAGCAGCTCTAAACCGAGTGTAGAGTCTACGGCGGTGATACTCCACCGGGTGGGAACAAACCGGCGATACTTATTTACTCCAAATGCACCCACACTAAAAGCACGCTGAATGGTTGAAACTGGTGTTCCCTTTTTATAAATCTCAACTACAGCCTGACGGGATTTCAAATCAGTATCATAAAATGCTTTTTCAACAGCTGGCTCATACTTTGGATTGGTCAGATCAAACCGTCGAATCGGTGCAGAGGGCCCATGAGGTTGAACCTCATCGTAGAATCGAATTTTTCCTCCCGGTTTCTTTGCAAATACAGCTTCTGAATACACCGGATCACGAGCAAGACCTAACTCCCGGGTCAATGACACAATACGATCTCTAGATTCAACATCACCAATTTGGACAGTATACTTTCCTCGAACTAACTGCATCCGGAAATTGACGATTTCATCTATACTACGATCCAACCATCGCTCAGGAGCATCTACAATAGAGGTATCACCCATCGAAGGGGGAATCATAGGGCCAATGGAAACCTTCGGATAGCCGATACGACCAACAAACACGCTCGGTGGTGATGCTCCATCAAGACGAGTACGGTCAATGAGAGGAAGGGAGCGACGCTGCGAATGATACCGAACAAGCACTGGACAACGTGACTTGCCACACAGCATCTTTACCCCCCGGCATAGGGCACATCGACCAGTGGTATGCTCATTTGAAAATAATACTTCAGTATCCGATGAAGAAAAACTTGATTGTGACACCATTTTAGTTGAAAACAGCAATTCTTGTTTAAATATTCTTTGGATGGCGGAGTGAAACTATTATTTGGCCTTTATCTCAAAAGTATTTTGTTTCCTTATGTTGACAAAAATCAATCAAAACTCTTGCTATCGACAAAGAATCGGAGTTGTGAGACAACGTCCTATTATTTAGTTCTGTGAAGTAATTATCTTTTTTTTTTTTTTTTTTTTTGAGTTAAAACAAATTATCATAATTTTTTTATGTTGTACAAAGTGGTATTTATTATGTAATTACTTTTTATTTTGGTAGATTATTCAGTACGTTAGTTTTAAATAGCAGAATGTATTTTTAATTTGTTGGAGGCAAGGAAAATTATGAAGAAAAAAGTGTATATAACACTTATTTGTATGTTGTTGACAACAACTAATTTGGTGCTTGTGTTAGAAACTAATGCTTTAGCATCGGCATCTGGTATAGACAATTGGAGTATATTTTTACCCATAAAACCAGGTTTTGGGAAATATAGCTCTATTGCTATGGATTATAAAGATGCTCCACATATGAGTTGTCAATGGGGTGGGGATAGTTTAATACATACCTATTGGAATGGGAAAGATTGGGAGCGTAAGGTTCCAGATACAAAGTCTGATGGTGATTGGTCTTCAATTGCTGTGCATGGCTCTACGGTGCATATCTGCGATTCAGGAGATTATTCTTCTGCACTTTGGTATCATAAAAAAGTTGGAACAGGTTGGAGTTCTGATAAAGTCGATTATGGGTATAATGGAGGAATATGTGGATGTTCGATTGCGGTTGATCACATGGGCACTCCACATATTAGCTACTACAACGCTATAGATGGCTTAAAATATGCAGTGTCCACGGGTGCTGGTTGGGATACACAACTTATAGATTCAGGTAGCTATTTTCGTACGTCCATTGCAGTTGATAGCCAAAAGAGACCGCATATCTGCTATATTGAACACGATGTTCACTATAATCGATTAAAGTATGCAGTATACGATGAAGGTTCGTGGGACATAAGCACCGTTGATTCTGATATTGGAGCAGTTCCTTCTGATTCTAGAAGCAATGCAATAGCAATTGATAAATGGAACAATCCCCACATAAGTTACAATGATTATGGAACAATTATTCATACGATAAAAGGCAGTGGATCATCCTGGGACTCTCATACTGTCGATTCTGCAGGGGGAGCATTTACATCAATTGCAGTCGACACTCAACATGTTCATATCAGCTATTATAAACAAAATAAGTTACAATACGCAGTTGGTTCTTATGGAGGTGGGTTTTCTACGGCAACCGTTGATTCCACTGGAGACGTTGGAACATGGAATTCAATTACTCTAAATTCAGAGGATATACCCTACATAAGCTACTATGATGAAACAACTACACAACTTAAAGTTGCAGTTCTTAATAGTCGCCCAAGTAAACCTCTTCGACCAATGGGCCCCTCGACACTTGAATGTGGTCAACCAGGCAGTTACTCCACAAGTGCAGAAGATCCGGACGGCGATGATATCTATTATTTCATAGATTGGGGAGATGGGACCGAAACCGGCTGGATTGGCCCCTATGAATCAGGTACATCGATAACCAAAACACACTCATGGGATACAGTAGGAAGTTACCGAATTAGAGCCCTGGCAAAGGATTCTGTTTTATCAGGCGAATATAGTGAGTGGTCAGATGAAAAAGTAGTTTTCTTAGGCTGGCAAAATATAACTGTTGACTCTCATAAACAGGCAGGATCCTGGCCATCGTTAGCAATGGATTCCAACAATCAACCACATATCAGCTACTATGATGAGTCAAATGGTGATCTAAAATACTGCTATTGGACAGCAGATCGATGGGTCGAAGAAACAATTGATTATCAAGGAAATGTTGGGGGATTTCCTTCTCTTGCACTCGATAGATATGATCAACCACATATTAGCTATCATGACTACACGCATCATGATTTAAAATATGCTCATAAGAATGGTCCTTTTTGGTCTATTGAAACAGTAGATGCAACGGGGCATCAAGGAGAATACACAAGCATTGCACTAGATTCAAATGATAATCCACATATTAGCTACTTTCACACCATAACTGATGGTTTTTGTTCAGATGGTGAATTGAAATATGCATCTTGGACGGGCGATTGCTGGGAACTTGAGGTTGTTGATTCCAGTCACGATACGGGTAAAAAAACCTCGCTTGTTTTAGATTCAAACAATAATCCACATATAAGTTATATCTCATCACCTGGATTAAAATATGCCACACGGGCAGGTTCAGCGTGGAATATACACATGGTAGATCATAACGGTTTAGGTTATACGTCGATTGCACTTGACTCTTCAGATAATCCACACATAAGCTATACTGATTTTGATTTTTTCTTCTGTACCACTGATTTACTGTATGCAAAATGGACAGGTTCTGCATGGACTAAAGAAATCATTGATGCTCCAGGTAGAGTTCGTTTCCCTTCACTTCGACTAGATTCAAATGATAACGCGCATATAAGTTATTGTGATGGTACGGATTGGTTGGATAATGATTTAAAATATGTTCAATGGAATGGTAACTCATGGAATTTTCAGACACTTGCTTCAAGTATTGGCAATGCGGGAAATCTTGTACATCTTACCTCACTTGCTCTAAATTCTGCTGACAATCCTCATATCGTTTATTATGATTTCAGTAAGGGAAATCTAAGATATATTTCATGGTCTGGTTCCTCCTGGGATTTTTCTACTGTTGTAGGTGATTATAGGGTGGGAATATATAACTCACTTGTTCTTGATTCACAGAATCATCCTCATATTAGTTATAAGGATAATTCACAAGGTAACTTGAAATATTCTACATGGACCGGCAACATCTGGAGAATAGAAACTATCGACAACGGTTTTTCAGATGTTGGACATTATACCTCAATTGCTGTTGATTCACTTAATTGGCCTCACATTAGTTATCATGATGTAACAAATGATAACCTCAAGTATGCAAAATGGGATGGTAATTCTTGGAATGTTGAAATCGTAGATGACAGTGGGTCTATAGGTGGATATGATTATACCTCAATTGCTGTTGATTCAAAGGACCATCCGCACATATCCTATTACGATTACCACTGGGATAATCAACAAGGATACATTGGAATCCTTAAATATGCCACATGGGACGGAAGTAAATGGAACAAAAACACAGTCGATCCATCACAGAATGTTGGAGACTATTGTTCTATTGCCCTTGATTCCAGTAACCATCCACATATTAGTTACTATGACAGTATTAATCAAGATCTTAAATATGCTCATTGGTCGGGTTCTTCTTGGATAATTGAAACTGTTGATTCCACTGATAATATCGGTGAGTTTACATCGCTTGCTCTTGATTCAAATGATAATACTCACATCAGCTATTATGACGCAACAAATGAAGATCTCAAATATGCATATTTTGATGGATCAACATGGACGATTAAAACAATTGACTCTTCTTCAGACGTTGGTTCCTATTCCTCTCTTACCATCGATACATATGATAATCCACATATTAGTTATTATGACTGTCATAACAGCGTTATAAAATACTCATATAAACAAAATAATAAATGGATAAAAGAAGTAGTTCTCTCTGAAGAACCCATCTATCAATTTAGTGATTTTGCTCTTGATTCAAATGATAATCCACATATTAGCTACTGTGATGCTTCACAAAATTTGAAATACGTATTACAATCAAGTTCACCTGACACACCATCACAACCAACCGGCCCTATAACAAGAAACATCGGAGAAGTAGGGACGTATACAACGTCTGCCACCGAACCAGACGGAGATTCGATAGAATATCGGTTCAACTGGGGGGATGGAAGGATTAGCACATGGGGTCCACCCACTCAATCTCATGTATGGGATACCGCAGGATCATACACAATTAAAACACAGGCCAGAGATAATAACAACATTTTGAGTGAATGGTCGTCTGGGCTTGGTATAGGTGTTGATTGGTCAGTTACCACTGTTGATGCATCAGGTGATGTGGGATCATGGAGCTCAGTAACTATAGATCACATGGGACGGGTACATATCAGTTACTTTGATGAAACAAATGATAACCTTAAATATGCATACTGGTCAGGTGATACATGGAATAGTGAAACTGTTGATTCTGAAGGAAATATTGGATGGGATACTTCTATAGTACTGGACGCTAATGACTATCCACACATAAGCTATCGAGATAATACTAATACCTCTCTAAAATATGCAAAATGGACGGGGTCTTCTTGGAGTATTGAAACTGTTGATTCTGATGGTGATGTCGGTCGATTTACATCTCTTGCATTAGATACACAAGACCATCCTCATATAGGCTATCAAGACATGACAAATAGGAATCTAAAATATGCCCATTCTACAGGCTCTACCTGGCACATAGAAACCATCGATAACCAGGGAAACGTAGGACAATGGGTATCACTGACGCTTGATTCAAATAATTATCCACATTTGAGTTATTATGATGTTACAAATAGATTTCTAAAATATGCTGTTTACTCAGCTACTCTTCAACAGACACAGACATCTTCTTTGAAAAACACTTACAATCAAATCACTAGTGATTCTCAACATTCGTCTTCTGCAATAAAGATGCAAGAAGAAACACCGCCCATTTGCCCGACAGAATCCTCTTGGACAATTGAAATAGTTGATGCAAATAAACAAGTTGGTTTGTATTCATCAATAGGTGTAACCACAGACAATACACCCTTCATTAGCTATTTCGATGAATATCATCAGGACTTAAAATATGCAAAACGAACAGAACTACCATGGAAAAAAGTACTTGTCGAAACAGAAGGTAACGTAGGATTGCATTCAGCACTAGCATTAAACGAGAATAATAAATTATGTATTAGCTACCATGATGAAACACAACAGAGCTTAAAATGTGCAATGATGAACACTGCTCCTATAACACCTACAACTCCGGAAGGTCCATCATATCTTAATGTCAGCGAATCAGCAACCTACCAGACTGATGCTACTGATCCCGATGGAGACAGCATAGTATATCAGTTTGATTGGGGTGATGGCACAATTAGTGACTGGGATTCAAATTCCCAAAATCATAAATGGAATACAAATGGTTCTTATCACATAAAAGCTAGAGCAAAAGATATTCATAATTATATTTCCTCCTGGTCATCAGCATCTACTGTCACCATTGATTCCGATGCACCACAAGTAACTCTCCTCAAACCAGATCGTGGACTTTATATTGGTAACAAAAAAATATTGCCTTTAGCGCTAACGATACTTATTGGAAACATCGATATACAAATTAACGCATCAGATAATACGTCAGGGGTATGTCAAGTCGAATTTTACGTAGATAATGATTTGAAATTTACAGATCAAGAAGCGCCATACATATGGATGTGGGATGAATGGGCATTCTTCACACACACGATAACAATAATAGTACGAGACCATGCTACACATGCAAAAACAATAGAAAGAGAGGTCTGGAAATTTTTCTAAACCCTTCTTTTTTTACATTTTGTATTTTTCTTACACACCAACTCTCTCATGAAGCGTTTGTAACCACGAAGGAAGCCCCTCAACTGTACGGGTCATCGAATGTTTGGCAAACATCTCTCGATAATAGAGATCACATTTGACCCGGCCCTCAAGGTTTTTTCTCAACAAAAAGCATAGTCTACCACCACGACGGTCCCAATCAGTTAGTAATATCACTTTTTGATATTTCGAAGCAATCAAATCACTGAAATCGGCAATGTTTTTCCCGATATTAAAGGAGATAATCTCACCGGTGAGCCCTAAAAGACGCAGGGCAGCAATATCTTTTTCCCCCTCAACAATGACAGGGACTTTTTTATTTTCTTCAATTATTTGTTCCAAGAGTTTTTCAATCTCTTCAAGAGTTTCTTTTGTCTTCACCAAGGGCCTCCTCTAACTTGGATACTATTTCAGTATATGAGACATCCATAAGACGTATTATTTTATACCGTTGTTTTCCTCCTGAGATGATCTGAACCGTTGCTTTTGGAATCTGAAAAAAAGTGGCAATCACTTGGATTATTTCTTCGTTTGCTTCATTATTTGTTGGCTTAGATTGCACACACATCTGCAAACATTCACGCCATTTGTTATACCCTGTTGGAAAACAAGAATGTGATGCCTGCACGGTTACCTGCACATGAAGCTGCATACCTTGTTTTGTCTTTTGTACTGTTTTCTGAAGAGACATTGGATCATAAAAAAAACGTGTTTAGCCGGAGAGCTGTAAGATAGCCTCGGCGATGTCACCTTCTGTTTCTTCAAGTGCTTTCCGCGCTTCTTCTTCAGAGACATTTGCTTGTTCCATAACAAGTTTGACATCATCGGCTCGTGTGTCCTCCTCACGGTCTCGAACCGTAGGCGTCCCTGCGATCTGATACGTACGCGTACCCTGCGCCTTCATCACTGTAACTTCTGCATCCTCAAAGGTGTATTCTTTTGTATCTGTCTGAATGATTACCTTTTCCACATTAGGGATTTCTTTGACATCAATACCAAAGCGTTTCATCAGCTGATTCATCTGCCGTGGATTCATCTTACCCGGCATACCCGGCATCATAACTAGCGGCCTCCCATAATACGAAGCATATATAGCACATTATTAGAAATATCGAGTAATTGATAAATTGCTATGCTTTGCTTCAGGGTGAGTATTGCATGGGTGTTATATGATATTTTCCCAATCTTTTTAATTCAGTTAAATACTACCGGTTTTAAGATGAGTAAAAAGGAAAACCTACTTATTTTCCATACTTCTTTAATTAATTCTGAGAATAAGAATCAAAATGATGAGTCCAATAAGACTCAAAATTATAACGGCAATCCCTGTTATTAGATAAATTTTAAAATATTTGTAAAATTCACTTATATTTTGTTCTTTATCAATTTTGTGATTTCCTTCAAACCAAGGTACCTGAATTTCTCCTTTGTGATATGAGTAGAAAACATAGGAGGTAAGACCGAGACCCATGATTAAAAACGTAATCATATAGATATATGGAAAATGATCTGGTAATAGCCATCTCAATGGCAGAAATATAACAAAAAATATTAAAATGATTAAAATTTTCAATAGAAGTCTTTTTTCCATGTTTCTGATATTATCACAAATCAATATTTACAATTTTGCTTTCTATAAGATAAAACATCGTGATTATTTTCTATTTAGAATTCCCCTTGATTTTTAGGAGACGATATGATTAAAGGTGAAACGGAGGTCTAACACGTTTTCAATGGCGATGTGTTATTGATGTTCTTGTTTTTCACCTTCCGATCACAGAGATGAATCATATCAGTATCTATTATTTTTAAAATGTTTCAAACAGGTATTAAAGGTCTATTTGAAAAGATTCCAAATATAAGAGCAGAAGCGACATGGATTTAAAATAATAATCAATTCTTGTCCTCTGAAATTTTTTTGTACCATTCCACTTGTTTCAATTCGTTCCAGGAAAGGATAGTCAAAATAATAGCTATACACGATGCTATTAACAGTATATGAGCGGGTAATGCTACTAAAATGCTATCGGAAAAAGGCGTGCTCCGTTGAACATAATAATAAAAATATTCAACAATCATAATACAAGCTCCTCCTATTCCCATATATCTACTATATATCTTTGACTTTTTCATTCCACGATATGCAATGAGTAACATAAATCCAGATAGAAATGTCAATATGGATGATATGAGTAATACCAAATGATAATCTTCATGCATAAACGAAGGGAGGCTTGTCATATGACTGTATATAGAAAGCAAAGCTCCCAGACGGTCAACAAAAACATATAGCGAAATAAACCCTAAGACTAAATACCATAATAATGTCAAATATTGTTTATTTATCAAGGATATCTCTCCATTGAATAATCTGATAGAAACTGATGACGACATAAAAAAGTACCTGCATATTACTGGTTTTGAGTTGTTGCATTCGAAATTCTTTAAATAAATTTTTTATAGGAAAATGAAATATATAAATAAAATGAGAATGTATATCGATGACTAAAAATAACTTGAAAAGAACTCTTATACTCTTCCTGTCATTCCTTTCGATTATATTTTTTGTATTGAATTCCTTCTTTGCGTTAGCTACACAAGCACATTTTTCAGAATCAGATAATGAGGAATATTATTGTGAAAATGTAACTATTTTTATTATTGGGCGATGTCGTACGATTGGTTCAGATGGAACATCAGAAACCATAGGCTCACTAACTCCAGTCTTCGAACAAAGCATCTCCTACAATCTTGGTCTCGAAGGACCTGTGGGTGGAGAAATCACAGCTATGTGCACTTTCTAAGCTGATGATTCGTTAGTACATTCGATCAAGGATGTTGAATCGATAAATATGTTTGAACAGCAACAGATGGGGTGGTAATGCTTCATCTATTAATTTTTTTCTAATTATCTGGCATTAATCTGAAACCGTGCTTAACTGAAAGTTTTAATATGAGATTTTTCCTTGGTGTTTATGAAGATTACATTAATAATTTTGAGTAAGCGATTATTTCTTATATATTCCTCGATAGAACTAAACTTATATAGCACATGATTCGTTTAACATTTTTGGTATGATTCCCACAAGCGAAGTAAAGGTTCTTGACATCAACGCTGAATATTACGGTGTCCCCAACCAAAAACTCATGGAAAAAGCTGGAAAAGGTGTCGCTGACTTTATTTACACTAAGTATAATAAAAAGATAGAGGCCATCCTTTTATTCTGTGGAACTGGTAATAACGGTGGAGACGGACTGGTTGCCGCACGATACCTCAACACCCACTTTCGCACAGCTGTATTTCTCACCGCAGAACAACCAAAAACAGATCTCGCCAGGCACAATTACGAAAAACTCACGACGCTATCGGTCCCAATTCATAGAGATATCACCCAATTACAGCGGCTTATCTCTCAGGCAGATCTCATCGTAGATGCACTGCTTGGCAGTGGAATCAAAGGAGAACTTCGTGAACCAATCAAAACCATCGTTCATACCATCAATAACAATAAAGATAAACCACTGATCGCAGTGGACATCCCCAGTGGTATAGAAACAACAACTCAAACGCATCCTCAGCATACCCTCACCTTTCATGATACGAAAAACGGTATGTATAAAAAAAACTGTGGAGAGATACATATCGTTGACATAGGTATACCTCAGCAGGCACAAACTCATATCGGGCCTGGAGAACTATCGGTCTACTACCCCCGATCACAGAAAAACTCACACAAAGGAGATAATGGAACCGTTGGGATCATCGGAGGTGGCCCCTATGTTGGCGCACCTGCCCTCGCAGGCTATGCAGCACTCCGTAGTGGTGCCGATCTTGTCTACATTTTTTCTCCCAAACGCAGTTGGCATATCATTGCAGGCTACACCCCTGACTTTATCGTCAAAGACCTCACCTCAGATTATCTCACAAAGAAAGATCTGAGCAGAATCATAAAGTATATCAGCTACTGCAACGCCTTTGTCATTGGCCCAGGCCTCGGGGCAAAAAAAGAAACAAAAGAGGCAGTTGTCGAACTTATCAAACAGCTCACCCAAGCAAAAAAACCACTCGTCATCGATGCAGATGCAATCAAAGCAATCGCATCACATAAAAATCTTTTAAAAAACACCCCTACTGTCATCACACCTCATGCAGGCGAATTCAAAGATCTTACAGGAGAAACCTTACCTGATAATCCACCAAAACGCAAAGAAATTGTAGAACACTGGGCCCGCAAGATCGGTGTTACCCTTTTTGTGAAAGGCCCCGTTGACATTCTC
>CAZTFR010000023.1:0-29329 GCA_964612945.1 uncultured Thermoplasmatales archaeon | reverse complement strand
TTGGTTTGGAAAGTGACTGGGCAACCATGAAAGTAAAAATGAGCACGTCTCACATGCAGTCTACTTCTTTTCTGCAAAATATTCGTATTAAAAAAGATATTAAGGAATGAATATTGATCGTCCTATCAAGACTTAATTTTATGAAGAGAGAATCCTGTCAGGAAAAGATGCACATTGATTCAGGTACTGAAAATAGCTATCTATCCAATAAGAATACAACTGTCTTTAAGAAGTACTACGCAGATCAGCAAAAGCACAAACATATATCTTTTATCTTTTAAGAAACCTATCAACCACGGCTTCAAGGTCTGCAACTGTTTCTTCACCTGCTTGATAGCGGACTCGGACGAGTGGTTTTTTTGTGGTAAGAATCCGATTCAAATCAATAGGGGTGCCACTCACCACGACATCACAGTCTGTTTTATTGATGGTTTCTTCAAGCTCCTGCATCTGCTTTTTCCCATATCCCATTGCAGGCAGTACCTTGTCAAGATGAGGATACTTCGCAAAGGTCTGCTTGATTGAACCCACTGCGTAGGGACGCGGATCAATGAGTTCTTGTGCCTGATGCTTCCGTGCGGCCACCGTTGCTGCTCCATACTTCATGCCTCCATGGGTGACCGTGGGGCCATCTTCAATTACCAACACCCGTTTCCCTGTAATTTTTTCGGGGTCCTCCGCAGTTATTGTTGAGACGCCTTTGATAATCTGTGCGTTAGCGTTTATTTTTTTTACATTTTCAAGCACGCAATCAACATCTTTTGGTTGTGCCGTGTTGACCTTGTTGATCAGCACAATATCGGCAAGACGGATATTCATCTCACCAGGGTAAAAAGCGGATTCATGACCTGGACGATGGGGATCTGCAAGAGTTATCATCAAATCCGGTCTGATAAACGGAAAATCATTATTGCCACCATCCCAAATAATAACGTCTGCATCTTGTTCGGCCTGCCGGAGAATCTTTTGATAATCAATGCCACTATAAATCACCCCACCCATGTCAATATACGGCTCATATTCCTCCCGTTCCTCAATGGTACAATTATACCGATCAAGATCAGAATAGTCAGAAAAACGCTGCGCAATCTGCAAGGTCAAATCCTTATCATAGGGCATAGGATGACGGATTGCAGCCGCTCGGATCTTTTTCTTTCGAAGCAGCGCAAAAAGCGCCCGGGAAATCTGCGATTTACCTACACCTGTACGTACCGCACACACCGCAATCACCGGTTTTGTTGAACACAGCATGGTATGATCTGCACCAAGCAATAGAAAATCAGCACCAGCAGCATTCACCATCGCCCCCTTCTGCATCACATACGAATACGGGACATCACTATAGGCAAACACCACCCAGTCAGCCTCATGTTCTTTGATAAGATCAGAAATCTGCTCCTCATCATAGATGGGAACACCATCAGGATACAAGGGACCAGATAACTCTGGTGGATATTTCCGTCCAGCAATATCAGGGATCTGCGTGGCCGTAAACGCAACCACCTCAACATCCCGATTCTCACGAAAATACACATTAAAATTATGAAAATCTCGACCTGCCGCACCCATAATAATAACTTTTTTCGTCTGCATACCACTAACGCCTATCAGCCCGAATCAACAAACGCTTTAAAGTATTTACTCAGAAAAACATCACCGAAAAATCCACTCGTACAATCCACATCATTCTCTCCAAAAAGAAAAGATATTTATACATTTAAATGATATCAAAAGACCACTTGATGAGATGCACTACACCCTAACATCCTTATTATGTATTAGTAGGGGATAGGCTCAATCTCTCAACGGTGGGTCGATGGGATGCATATGCAGAGAAGATATACAACAGAGGAGGTTTTACTATAAGTCAAAACACCTCTAAAAGAAAAAAGGCCTCCTCAAAAAACAAAGACCTTCAAGAAATCGAACAGCACATCAACCAACTACGAAACCGCACTGCATCCACGCACAATACCTTTTCAAATCAACACAAAGAACTCCAAAAAGAAGCCCTGTACTATATTAAAGAGAAAAAAAAGAAAAAAGAGAAATCACCTGAAGAAGGCATCCGCCAAATAGATCAGCATGCAGATACAAAAACAAACCAACAAACCGATTCTTTTTCTACAATACCACCAAAAAAAATAGCAGACGATGACTCCGAACTTTCAGAACCTCTCCCTGAAGAAGAATCAAAAATCCAACCTACCACTATCAACAAAAAATACACAGAACGAGACGCTGCAATCAGCGAAGTCACCGATGACGAGGCACAATTTCTGGAAAAAAAACTCAGCTCCGACCAACCACAAAAAGACCCTGAGCAGCTACAAAAAGATAAAGAAAAACAGCTGGTCAAAAGTGTTGCCTCAGAGTTAAAAAACCTTGAACAGAAACAGACTATTTCTGATCACCACCCGCAGCCCCCCAAAGAAGAAACCATAAAACCTCATGCTTCGTCTCAGTCAGATACCTCATCCTCTCAGCAGTCTGCAACAACCCCCACAGCTGCTTCTGAGACATCATCACAAAGTACTTCGTTCCCTCGTTCCAAGGAGAGTATCTTTGTTGGAGGGGAAAAAACAACCTTTCTCACCAAAAAGAAAAAACAATCACCAAAGAGAAAAAACCCCTTTAAGAAAGTAACAAAAATATTTACCGAAAAACAAACCGATATCGCTGAACTGACCAAACCAAAGGATGCAATTCTCCCCCCTGAGCTTGCCAAAGAAACAGCAACAGAAGAACCACAACAACCTGTGTCGTCTTCCTCTGCAGCGTCTCATTTTGAAAAACCCGCACAATCAAGCTTTACGCAGACAATACAACGTCTGGATGGGAGTATACGCTCAGAAACCAAACCCGGTGATATTGAACTGGATCAAATACAGCCTGATGATGTCATTAAATATTCTCAACATGCACACCAGTTAAAGCAGCAGGAGCTACAGAAACTTGGGTACACCAAGGATAGCTACGACGAACTTGATTTTTATCCGTTAACCGAACCCTTTGCCTATGTGCAAATCCTCCGTGATAGAGACACGCTTGACAAACTCTACGTTCTCTCTGAAGCAGGGCTCACCGAAGAAGAACAACAGGTTCTCGACTTTTTTAGAGAGACTCTGACAAGCATTGATATCTCCTGCGAAAAAATTGAGGAAAAAGGAGAACGTGATTATCTCATCGAACAAATCAACCAAATCGTTCAAGAATACATGATTAGTATTGATGAGCAGGCAACGAAAAAAATCATTTACTACCTCGAAAAACAGTTTCTTGGATTAAACAAACTTGATGTTCTTATGCGTGATTCCAACATCGAAGATATCTCCTGTGATGGCGCAAAAGTTCCCATCTTCCTTTATCATCGACGGTACGGGTCATTAAAGAGCAACGTGCAATTTGAACACGAAGATGAACTCTCTGCATTTGTCATAAAACTTGCACAGAAATGCGGAAAACATATCTCCATTGCCGAGCCGATGCTTGATGCAACCATGCCTGATGGCTCCCGTATACAGATGACGCTGAGTACCGAGGTGACCACCAAAGGATCCACCTTTACGATTCGAAAATTCAAAGAAGACCCATTTTCCCCACCTGACCTTCTTGAGTTTAACACCATGTCCTCTGAAATGGTTGCCTACATGTGGCTTGCCGTCGAAAAAGGAATCAACGCCTTAATTGCAGGGGGCACAGCAGCCGGAAAAACATCCACCTTAAACGCCATGTCTCTATTTGTCCCCCGTGAGGCAAAGATTGTCTCAATTGAGGAAACTCGAGAAATCAATCTTCCTCACCCGAACTGGATCCCTGGAGTCTCCCGTTCCGGATTTGGCGAGGTCGTTGGAAACAAGGTCATGGGTGAAATCAACATGTATGATCTGATGAAGGCAGCACTGCGCCAGCGACCAGAGTACATTCTTGTCGGAGAAATACGAGGGCGGGAAGCCTATGTGCTCTTTCAAGCAATGGCCACCGGTCACACCACCTACTCCACCGTACATGCAGATTCAGCACAATCACTGATTTATCGTCTTGAAGGAAAACCCATCAACATTCCACGTATCATGCTGCAGGCTCTTGACATTGTCTGCATCCAGGTTATCTCCCGGGTAAAAAACAAAAGAGCCCGGCGGACAAAACAAATCATCGAAATCATTGACATTGATCCTACCACCAAAGAAATTCTCACCAACGAAGTCTTCCGCTGGGACCCCGTCGAAGATCGCTTCATCTACTCAGGAAAAAGCTACGTGCTGGAGCGCATACGCGCAGCTGCAGACCTCAGCAGAGACGAGATGACCATGGAGTTAAAAAACAGGGCCTATCTTCTCACCTGGATGAATAAAAACAACATTCGCGAATTCAAAAAAGTGGCAACCATTATTGCAAAATATGCAGAAAATCCAAAAGCTGTTTTGAAAAAGATCAAATCTGAAGAACAATGAAACAACAAACCAAATGTCCCAAGTGTAATACCCACCTTATCGTTGAGGGTAACCCAGGTGAAAAAGTACCGCTGCAATGTGCAAGCTGTGGAACAAAAGGATACGTTACCCTGAAGGCCAGTGCAGAATCCTTTCAAAAACCTCAGATAGAAGAATTAGATTTCTACCCCGTACAAGAACCCTTTGCCTATGTTAAAATTTTAAAAGACAAAGAATCACTAGACAAATATTACAAAGTCATCGAACCCTTTATGTCCGGAGAAGAATCACAAGCATTACAGTTTATTCAGGAAACCCTTCTTGCCTCACTCAATATCCGCCTTGATGAACTTGACAAACAGGACGTTGAGCACTATCTCATCAAACATATACAAAAAATAATTGAAGATTATAATCTCAACGTCTCTGATATACTCAACAAAAAAATACTCTATTATGTCAAACGTGATTTTCTCCACTATGGGCCTATCGATGCACTCATGTGTGATCCCCATATCGAAGATATCTCCTGCGACGGGACCAATGTCCCAATTTTTTTGTATCATCGCAAATACGGATCCCTTCGCAGCAGCATTGTCTTTCAAAACGATGAAGAGCTTTCCTCCTTTGTCATTAAACTTGCGCAGAAATGTGGAAAACATATCTCCCTTGCAGAACCAATCCTTGATGCAACCATGCCCGATGGCTCCCGAATTCAGATGACACTCAGCTCAACGGTCACTGCAAAAGGATCCACCTTTACCATCCGTAAGTTTCGGGCAGACCCTATCACCGCCACTGATCTCATAGACTACCACACGCTCTCTGCAGATATGATGGCCTATCTTTGGATCGCCGTGGAAAACGGAGTCAGCGCTCTCATCGCCGGAGGAACCGCGGCAGGAAAAACATCCACCTTAAACGCCATGTCTCTGTTTGTCCCCCGTGAGGCAAAAATTGTCTCCATCGAGGAAACTCGAGAAATCAATCTTCCACATCCGAACTGGATCCCCGGTGTCGCCCGCTCAGGGTTTGGCGAAATCATAAACGACCGCCTCGTCGGCGAAATCGACCTCTTCGACCTGATGAAGGCCGCACTGCGCCAACGCCCTGAATACATTATCGTCGGCGAAATACGCGGACGCGAGGCCTATGTCCTCTTCCAGGCCATGTCCACCGGCCATACCACCTACTCCACCTTTCATGCAGATTCCACTAAATCCCTCATTCACCGATTAGAATCCAAACCCATCGATATCCCCCGCATCATGCTTCAGGCTCTTGACATTGTCACCATACAAGTCAACGTCAAACAGGGCAATAAAAACTTACGACGAGTCAAACAAATCGTTGAGATCGTCGACATCGACCCCTCCACCAAAGAAATCCTCACCAACGAAGTCTTCCGCTGGGACCCCGTCGAAGATCGCTTCATCTACTCAGGAAAAAGCTACGTTCTTGAAAAAATACGTGCCCAGTACGACATGAGCAAAGAACAGATGCTTGACGAAATCAAACGACGCGTCGAAATCCTTTCATGGATGCGCACAAAAAACATACGCGCCTTCAAAGACGTCGCCCGCGTTGTTGCCTCCTACTCAGAAATGGCCGATGACTTCATGAAAAAAGTCCGCCAGGAAACAAAGACCCTCGAACAACACCCCATCACCCCACCAACACCCAAAAAAGAAGAAAAAACAGACAAACCCGTCATCACCAACAGCAAACTCTTCGAAGGAGCACGACTCGACCGCTTTGAAACCGGAGAAACAGCACAATCCCATGAAGACGAACACAAAGAAGCCGTCACCTGGAAGGAAGATATCTCCCACGAAGAAAAAATAAAAGAAGAAGAACGCTTCAAACTCATCAAGAAAAAACAAGAAATACAGCACCTACAAAAACAACTCGACTCCCAACGAAAAGGCGAAAAAGAAAAATCCGATTCCCAACGCCAGCGCGCCCGCGAACTCCTCCAAAAACAACAACAAGAACTCAAAGAACAACAACAACAAGAACATAAAGAAAAACTCGCCCACCAAGTAATGATACAAAAACAAAAGAAAAAGAAAAAACAACAACACCTCGAAGAACTCAAACAAATTAAAACAGAAGACGAACGCAAAAAAGAACAACAAAAACAACAAAAACGAGAAGCAGCACTTCGACAAAAAGCACACAAACGCACCCAAAAACTAGAACAACAAAAACAAAAACTCCTCCAAAAACTCCAAAAACAACAACACAAAGAAAAAGGCCAAGACATCAGCCCTGAACTCAAAGAAGACATCCTCACTATCAAAACCAAAACAGAACTCCGCCAAAAACTCGCCGAACAAAAGAAACAACAAAAACAACACAAACAACAGCTCAAAAAACAAAAAGCAGAAGAAAAACATAAACACCACCAACTCGCCCGAAAAAAGAAAAAAGAAGCACACATCCGACACCTCGAACGAAAGAAGAAACAAGAACAAAGAGCACAAGAATTCAAGAAAAAACGCGAACAAGAAGAACAACACACCGAAAAACTAAAAGAACACCACGAGCACGAAGACCACCTTCAAAAACAACACCTCAAAGAACAACGAAAACAAGAAAAACAACGCATCAAAGAATGGAGAAAAAACAAAAAAGAACGAAAGCAGAACAAAGCACAACAAAAACACCAAAGTACTCTCACCAAACTCACCCACCAACTCCACAACCTCAAAACAAAAAGCAACACACAACTCAAACACCTCAAAAGCAAAATCGAACACCAACGACAACAAACCACAAAAAAACTCACCCAACAGGAGGCCAAACGACAAGCGCACGAACAAGAAGAACAACACAAACATGCCCTAAAAGAACACCACCTCCAACACCAAACCCGGCAGCACATACAGCAACAAAAACAAAAACAAGCAGAACTCGAAGCAAAAAAGAAACAACGAGAACAACAACGATTAGCCCGAGAACGCGCCCGACAACAAAAGAAAAAAATCACCCACTACCGAGTAAAAGTACGACCGCTCCCCAAAAAAGAGACACAAAAGAAAACAAAAAAACAACCTGAAATGTCCTCAAAAGACAATGCGGAATCCAGAATCCGCGTTGAAATTGTTCATAAAAAAAAGCATAAATCACGTAAAAAAGAAAAAAAGAAGGAGTAAAACAATATGGGTCTCAACAACTACCAAAAGCTATCCTACAAATGGTTCCGCAATTTCACAGAAGTCCACGTCAGTGACAAACTCAAAGAAGATCTACAATCAGCACACATACCCATTCGTGCAGGAGCATATCTTGCCTATACTCTCCTGTCCTCCATTCTCGCCTTTATCATATCCTTTGCCGCTATCAGCGTCTTTGTTTTCGGACTGCTTCCCTTCACAGGAGTCGCTGTCAACACGTTACTTACGGTCATTTTTCTTCTGATACCACTTATCATCTTTGGACTTACCTTTCTCATCATGTACAGCCTCCCTGCCAGTAGAGCAAAGGCACGAGGCAAAAAAATCAATATGCATCTAGCCTACGCCATCAATTTTATCTCCGCGATGTCTTCAGCAGGGGTAACACCCACAGAAATCTTCCGCAGTCTCTCCAAACAAGAAACTTACAGTGAGATCAAAAACGAAGCAGCATGGATCTACCGAGATGTCACCCTCCTCGGCATGGATATTCTCACCGCAATCCGCAATAATATCATCCGCACGCCCTCTCAGAAATTCAAAGAATTCTTACAGGGGCTGGTAGTTACCGTCACCTCAGGAGGATCGTTAAAATCCTATTTCATGACCCGTGCAAATCAATATATGATCGAAAACCGTCGTGAGCAGAAAAAAACTCTCGAAAGTCTGGGCATTATGGCAGAAAGCTATGTAACCGCAGCGGTGGCAGGAATTCTGCTGCTATTAATTGTGATCCCCTTGATGATGATTATTAAGGGAGATTTTCAAGAACCATTCTTGTACATTCTCATTCTTTTTGTGATCCCTCTGATTCATTTTGGCTTTTCAGTGGTAGTCCGAACAGATAGTATGAAGGCGTGATCGCCTATGAAATTTGAAGCAAAATCCCAAGGGTTGATTAAAAAGCTGATGCTTACCGGGCAGCTAAACCGTATTATTGTTATAAGTATCACAGCAGTATGTATAGCAATATTCTCCGTGCTTGCCTTTTTGACAGTTCTCGGCGTTATAAGTGGTCTGGGGACGGCGATGGATTTTGTGATTCTTTCGATTCTCTCAGGAACCGGAATCTATGGGTTTTATGAATACTTTCATGTTCGTCATATCTACAAAATTGACTCGGTGTTTCCCGATTTCGTCCGTGATCTTGCAGAGTCACGCCGGGCAGGTATGACCTTTACCAAGGCGATTTTGTTTGCATCAAAGGGAAATTACGGAGTGCTTACTGATGAAATTCAGAAGATCGCGCAGCAGGTTTCCTGGGGGAGTAATGTGACCGATGCGTTAATGAATTTTGCAAAACGCGTCAACACCCATTCCATTCGGCGAACGATCTCCCTGATTATTGAGTCCAGTAAGAGTGGTGGCAATGTAGCAGATGTTCTTGATGTTGCGGCACGTGATGCACGTGAGATTAAAAATTTGGAGGCGGAACGACGGGCGAACATGGCCTCCTATGTGGTCGTCATCTATGTGGGGATGTTTGTGTTTCTGGCAATTATTGCTGTATTAAATCTCACCTTTATACCCGAGATTCTCAATGAGAGCGGATCCAGTCTCTCTGGAGTGATGGGCGGCGGATATATCGACCCGAATAAGGTCGCCTTTGTCTTTTATCTGGCCACCATTGTGCAGGGTATGGGCTCGGGAATTGTTGCTGGTGTGTTTGAGGATGGTAACTACTATTCTAGTGTGAAGCATGTGTTTGTGATGGTGCTGATTTGTTGGTTGGTGTATAAAATATTATTTGGAATGTAAAAAAATAGTTAAGGTAGTTAGGATGGGATGCGGTTCAATGAACAGTAAGAAAGGTGATTATGCAGTCAGCTCTGTAGTATCTCTTATTTTTTCCGTATCTATTATGATTACTGCGTCAAGTGCAATTTTTTTCTGGGGCTCTTCATATTTGGATGAAATGAAATCTGAAGTATCAGCTGATGATATGTCTACCCAGTTTTCTGGAATTGCTGACTCTGTTGGCGGCTTAGGCTCGGGTGGTTCGAAAGGAAAACATCGGTTTGAGGTAGATGCAGGACAGGGCTCAATTTCGATGGATTCATCCGGTGATCGGATGATTATTTCGTATTCGCTTTCTGATCACTATGAATTTTTAATGAAAGATCTTGATGATTCTGATGGATTATTTGGGGTTGATCAGCTGCGTGGTTCTAGTGATTTGTTGTATGGAAAAATCTATCGTTTTTCCAATGAGTCTTCAAACAGGACTTTGAAAACTCCTGATGAAGAAGAGATCCTTAATTCAACGAATGTGATGTTTGAATGGCCTGATGGTGAGGAATACACCCACATGCTTGAGAATCATACAACCCAATGGTCTCTCTTTAGTTCTGAGGCATTTGCACGATATTTTAATCTTGCTGATGGGCTAAATTATATCTTTCGGGCAAAAAATAAGGCGGGAGGGTCAGTGTTTGATCGTTGTTTTCATGTGATTGAGGGTATGAAATCAACAGAGGTTGTTTCCGCGATGATACCACCATCTGGTTCCTCGGAATGGCGTTTTTCCTCAAATCAGTCACTTGAGGGTGTGGTCCGGATTGATCTCTATAATGAAACAGGGTATTTTGGGGAGCCGGGGATGAATATGTCCCTTATTGATCAAACCGAGTTTAAGAACGATGGTGAAGAAATATATCATATGGATTTGATTCAACTTTCAGAGGCGTTTTATGCAGTTGCCTATAGTAATAAGGATCAAAATTCTGGTGTGTTGGTTACCTGTGAAATTGCGCATGATGGTACGATTGTTGATCCTGTGGTTGATGAATTTGTGTTTGATGATGGTGGAGATATTGATCGAAATCCCTCAATTGTGCATGTTGCAGGAGATGTCTATGCAATAGCATACTGCGGGGAAGATGTTACTGGTCAAGGGAATGGATCAATTATAACTGTTGAGATTACCGCGGAGGGTGAAATTACTCGTGTAATCAAAAGGGATACTTTTTCCAATGAAGCTTGTTACGCTCCCGATCTTGTAGCTTCTGAAAATAATGGCTATTATATCTTGGTTTATCGTGATGAAGCTAAGAATGGCTATCTTGCTTCATTATCTATTTCAACCAATGGAGATTCTATCACTCTTATTGATACTGAAAAGATTGTTGACGCTGAAGATGAGGTGTGTTATTCTCCATGTGTTCTCTCTTTGAGTACGTATTATTGTGCGGTCGTATATAGAGGTGATAATTACCATGGTGTTATTCAAACGTGGAGATTTGCCATAGATGAAACTGTTCAATATATGAAAGATTCTTTGGTTTATGAGCCGAATAAGGCGTATTCTCCTGATATCATAAATATTGGAACAAATTATTATGCAATTGTATATCGGGGGACTAATGACGATGGTATGCTTTCGACTGTTCAGATTGGTAAGTATAATGGGGAAATCGGTGCATCGGTCACTGATTCCTTTACCTTTGATTCTCAAAAATGTTATGAGCCCTCTATCATTCATATGAAATCTTCATATTACAAGATAGTCTACCAGGGAGAGAGTGAAAATGGCTCGTTGATTACGATTGAAATTCATGCTGATGGTACTCTTGATCATGAGGTGCTTGGATGGCTTGAATTCCGAGCTGAAAAATGCCAGTTTCCACGTATTGTATTAGGCTATAACGATGTCTATATTCTTGCTTATTATGATACCGATAAGATTGGATTTGTTTCGACAGTAAAAGATGAATATTATGGCGGATTTGAAAACCCGATAGCGCGAGTTTTTGTATTTGATCTTGGCGAGGTCTCCTTTGAGTATCCAAGTAGTGTGGGTGTTGCTACAACGGTTCTTGAAAATAATGGAGTATTATCGATTGAATCTTCTGACTTCAGAGTAAAACATGATCCAGATATCTCATTTGATGTCGAGCTTCCTGATGAACCTGTTGATTCATGGCCGATGTATCGAAAAGACTATCGTAATTCTGGAATAACATCAACAAGTGGTCCATTGACAGATACTGTAAAATGGGACACAAGTGGTCTTGGTTCAATTCAAGGACTTTCATCTCCTATAGAGTTTGGAGATGGTCAAATCACCGAGGGAAGTAGTCCTGTTTTTGCCTATAATCGGGTGTATTTGTGCACAGATACAGGTATACATTGTTTAAATGGTGAAACTGGTGAAGAAATTTGGTCTGTTTTATCTGAATATTCGTTTAGAAAGTGTACTCCTGCAGTGCACAATGGGAGGCTATATGCAATTGGGGATGGCCCCTCGGGTGGTTCGCATACTCTGTTTCGGTTGAATGCGTACTCTGGTGAAAAAGAGCTGGAGTTGCAGGGAAACGGCGAAGAAACATGGTCGCCTGTTGTATATAATAACCGCTTGTATTATGTAGAATATGGAGGTGGGCTTTATAGCTTTGATCTTAATTTTGAAAACGAAATTTCAAAGGACGATTGGTCAGATTTTTGGTATAAGTATTGTATGTGTACACCACTTGTGTATGATAATAAACTTTTTGTCACTAGTAATCCGGGTAAGGTAAACTGCCTCACGTTAGATTTAGAGGAAATTAGAAGCAACTCGACCTATGGTTGGATTTGCCGATCGCCAGTCATAGTAGACGGTGACCTATTTTTTGGTACTTATTATAAGAATAGGCGTATTGTTTGTATGGATGCATCCACAGGTTCGGAGAACTGGAATATCGAACTCGGTCAATCAGATCATGTGTTAACTACCCCCGTCATCTATGAAAATAAATGTATGTTTGGAACATCGAATAATGCGTTTTATTGTTATGATATAGGAGATCAAAATAATCCTGAATGGACAGTTTCCACAGGTGGAATGATTACGAGTTCACCGGTTGTCTCTAATGGATATGTCTATTTTGGATGCAATGACAATAACATCTATTGTCTAGATGTCTCTGATGGTTCGGAGAAATGGAGGTATTCGACATCTGGATCAATATCTTCTACTCTTGCGCTTGCTAATGGTAGATTGTATGGTGTAACAAAAAGTGGACATTTATATTGTTTTGAAGATCCGGCTGATGAGGAGGATATTGATATACCAACGCTTCTGATGACGGTAAATGTTTTACGCTCCGAATCAGAAGCCTCAACGAGTCTTTCCGGATCAGGGCGTCTGACAATTACGCCAATTGCGGACTATCAACGCGAGCGGTTTCGTGATGTGTACTATTTTAAGATGCAGATGCATGGTGATCATGCAACAGAATGGCTTGATTATTTTGTTGACAATCATGCGTTTGTTCAGTCACTTTCCGATTCTTCAGCTTCGACAGTGGAAACACCTGATATTGGTACATCCCAAGTGTTCTTTCGATTATCTCAGCTATTGCAAGCTGTAGACCTTGGGCCGTAGCTGTTACTTAATGATTATATGCGATAACTATCCTATATCTTTATAAACCTTCTTTTTATTTGTTATACCTAGTTATTTACGGCGAGTTGGGATGGGATGAGCTGTCGGAATTGTTCTGCAGTAACAGAGGTTGTAGGAGTGCTATTGACGCTTGTGATTATTTCAAGTGTGGTCGGTGGTCTTCTTCTCTGGGCGCAACCTGCACTTGAGGAAAAGCGGGCGAGGAATCGTTTTGACAGTATGATAAGTCAGTTTTCTGCATTATATACTGTGCTTCAGGATATGCAAACGCAGGGGGTGAACTGTAGTGGTTCGGTGACCATGTCTGTTGATACCGGCGAGTTTTCGGCGAGCAATCATAGTGGTACTCGTTTTGTGTTGTATTATCCCTTGGGAAGCGGTACTGCCTTTGATATACAAGGTTTAGATCCATCTGATCCGGTGTATACTGTAGATTCATTTACCGTTGATCGATTAGAAAATACAAATCTTGCCGTGGAAGCTTTTAGATATCCGTCAGGGGAAAAGATTGGTTCTGATGCAAATGTTGATGATGCCGATACTACCGAATTTGATATTAATTTAGGATGTGATTTTAGCGGTGTTGTACGAATTGACATGAATTTTACCGGATCGACGTCGATAATTGGTCGTATTTGGATTTTTGATGTCGGCTATCTCCGGTACACGCAATCAACAGTGAGTCAGAGCCGCAGGGTTCATTTAGAAAATGGTGGTGTTGTTGCAGGGTTTTCACCTACTGAAGGCTACGTTTTTTCAGGGCCATCATTGTTTAACACTAATGATGATTTTGTCCTTCGTTTTCTTCGATTTCAACCTAGTCAGGTATCATCACTGTCCGGTATCGAAGATCTTGATGTAAAGATCACACTTACCAACACTGAGTGCATGGTTCTAGAGAATCAACAAGTGGTATCTGATTCAGAACAGATACTTATGGATATATATGGTGACTATAAGCAGGCGTGGAAGAATTACCTCAATCAAGAATACGAGTTGTCTTTTCCTTCTGAAACGAAAATGGAACTTCCTGGCAAACGAGTGTCCCTTGCCTTTTCAGAGATACTGATCAGCTTTGAGGTGATATGATAGCACGGAAAAAAGGTTCGAATGCTGCTGCGGTGTCCAGCGTGATGTCCTATCTTCTCACCTTTGTTATTTTAACCATGGTGATGTCTAGTGTCATCTATACCACTGATGTGCTCATTGATGATAAGGCACATGATGCCGCTCGTATTCAGGCTCAACGATTGGTAAATCTTATCGCAGATACTCTTATTGATTTTGATACCGCAATACAAACCCACTCTGACATGGAGTTTTCAAAACAGATCCCCCTTCCTGATCAACTCGCAGGAAAACAATACTACATAGATATCTCAGATGCAGCCATCTATGTGAATCTTACAGATGGCGAGGTGCACACCAAATCGATAACCTATGATTTTTCTGATATCAATATTAATATGAATCGCAGGATTTTTGGAGGAGGATCTCTTCTTAAGGTTTCCTATGTTCCTCCCTCTGAGCAATGGAAGGTTGATTTTGGCTTTGGAAATAGCTATGAGCACTCCCCAGTGAGAGGTGGATATATAAATGCATATGCGATGCCTCCCGCAACACCGACATTACCATCTTATATAAATATAGAGACGTTCTATCCTGATTGGGCTGAAGATGATTATCAATACAGAATTCCAATTCTTCTAAATTTTACGCCACCACCACGATGGAAAACAGAACCTGCAATTAATCGAGCACAACATTTTATTAATGTGCCGATAGTTCTTACACCTGAAAATTTTAACTATGACGCAGCTCATGTTATGTTTTATGATGAAAACGATAATCCTATTCACAATGTATACTCTGGAAAAACCTTTCGTTCTGACATGAAAATATGGTGGGAAGGTGGAACTAAAGATCCTGGTGGCGGTTTTTCACCTGCATTACCAAGCGCTTTTATACAAGTTCCAACGCTGTATTCTATAGAGTATTGGAATCCCAATGGATCATCACTTATCTATATGCGTGTACCGCTCGTGTTGCCCGCTTCATCTATTGATTATGGTACTACACTGATCACACTGTATTATGGACATAAGGATGTTGCTAGCTGGCAAGATCTAGCAATTAAGTGTCCCAAGAGATCCATTGGAGACATTGCTTTAGGGACAGGCCCGCTTGTTTTATCTGATTACAAACCGCTTTTCGAGGATTTTGATGATAATGATTTAACTGATATGACCGATCCTGGAAATGAATTAGTGTGGGATACTACCCATGTTACTCTTCCAAAAGGGGATGATCCTTCTAGTTGTGTTACTCTTGAAGACGGTGAATATATTGTCACTGATAGTTCACCATTTTATGAGTCATTTGAAATTGATAACGTGTTCATAGGTGGGCTCACCCCTCCTGAGCTTCAGCAGGTCTATAATTACATCATTGATGCTAGGATGAAAATCATCCAAGGAAATGGCAGTCTTATTGTTCGGAGCAAACTTACTGATATAGGTGAGGAAAGCTGTGTGTTTTCCTTAAATCATAATTATTCTTGTGATACTCCCGGTTTGTGGCTTCATTATCACAATGATACACCCCCTCCAGCGTATACTGACGAGATGGATAATGCAGGGGCACCTAATGCAAAAGATTGGGTTCGCATACGAACCTATCAGTTCAATCGAACTATAGCTGGATCACCAGCAGAGGAATGGTTTTACTTTAACTGTTTTGTCTATGAAAATGATACCTTCGCGCCCTTTCCAAATAATGTGTCAAATATATCAAAAGATAAATTCACCCTCAATGAAAGCCGTTTTGGTCTTGGTGCAGGGCTGATACCGAATTCTGAAGATGCAACAGTGATTGTTGATTGGATTCGGGTGATAAAAACAACTGGATTATATCAACCCAATGTCTCAGTTGGATCAATCGAATATAAAAATTTCAAATGGTCCGGCTCACCACCAGCTGTCGAAGGAGAATCCCGAAAAGAAGGTCGGGCAGATCCGTTTGACCCTGACCCTATGACTAGAGATTTTGTCTATGATGATCAGTTAGCCACGTTTGAATTGGGTTTACTTCCCGCAGGATCCTATCGGCTTATTGTCTTCAAAGGTGATCTGGAGGAAGAGGCAGATTTATACGAGTTAACAATCAATTATGGAAGTGAATCTATCAAAACACCGATTCCTGCAACTGCTGCCGGGTCTATTGTGAACATCTCTATCTTATTTACCTTAGACTCTGCTCAAGAGGTCTCCTTGGACTTTCCTGCCATTGATTGGTTGATTAATGGTCTTTATGTTGAGAAGGATTACTATGGCATACGTGTCCAATAAATGCAGACAAATACGAGGCGATACTTCAGCGCAAATGATTGTGTTAGAGGTTATCTTTTTTGCTGCGATGATTCTTCTCTCAATTGTATTTATTTATCAGCTGAGTCCGCAGAGTTATTCGACAGAGGTCGCTTCAAGCGCGTTGCAGACCTTTGGTGATGATGCACTGCGCGCGCTCTATCTTGCTCCTCATAACTATATTGCTCCATTGGGATATCCTAATAGCACCATTGAACATTATTTCATTACAAACTCCTATGGATCTCTTGTTTCTGATCTGCAGCGTCTGCTTTCTGCAGGGGTCATGTTTAATCTGTATATTTCAAATGAATCTTCGACTTATCTGTGGTGTACTTCAAATGCAGAATATGATGCCCCTCTTCAATCGAGTGATCCTGTTGCGAACTGTCATTGCTACATCACTCTTGATCCTGCATTTTCTAATGTTGCAAAAGAAAAAGGCTGGTATGATCATGTAAAAACTGATCCTCGAGTCGCTAGTGCTCCAGAGGCAAGTGATGTCTTCAATCTCTTCGGAACAGATACAACCAGTCGGGTCTTTCTAGTAACTCTTGAGATATGGAGGGGGTAATCAGATGAATAGAAATCAAGCAGTGTTTGTTCTTTCTCGGTGTTTTCTCCCATTTCGTAGAAGAAATTCTGATCAGAACGCTCAGATTATCACGCTTATGGGTGTTGTCCTCGCTCTAGCGGTGTTTATTCTTGCGGCTATCCCAGCAGATATCACCTCTATTGATATCATTCTTCTCAGCGAGCAATCATCCTCACTTGTTGATGAATTCATGCAGATTAAGCAAACCTTTGGGATGAGCATGAATTATCATCTCGTATCTATTCAATATGATGATGGAAATGATCTCCTTCAATATTATGGTGATATTGATACGATCGCCTCAGCGTTTAATTCAACAAAAAATGAGTATTTTGCCCTAGAACTACAACATGGTAACTACTTCAATGCCACCTTACATCCGCCCTGGTATTATTACTCATCATATGAGGGAAATGTGTTTCTAATCTATATTGATCTTCTGTTAAGTGACGGTCAGACCACAATACGCGAGTCGGTTACGTACTCGCTGGTGGTGAAAACCAGGATGCCCTGAAGAGGTTGATAGTAAACATGCTTAGTCAAAAGAGACAATGGAATACGAACAATTCTGCAGTGGTTGCAATCCTTGAGATGCTCATTGCAATGGGTGTCATGGTGAGTCTTCTCTCGCTGTTTTATTTATCGATTAGTACCTCCTTTGAAATCTATGATAATCCCCATGTCGATCTACAGGCGAAAAGCAATGAAGTCATGCAGCTTCTCATTTCTACACCCGGTATGAGTCGATCCGGAAATCTCACCTGGGAACAGCACCCTGCCTCAGTTGCACAATTAGGACTTGCCGCATCAAAACTTCTCTCGTATGGAAATCTGACCGTGGACAGTACCACAGGAAATGTCTTTGTTTCTGATCATCTCGGGCGAGAATACTTTGTGCAACGAAATGGAACCGTGGGTGTAGATGATACCTGTTTTCTTGCTGGCACGCAAGTGGTAATGGCGGATCGTTCTCTGAAAGCCATTGAAAAAATAAAGGTAGGTGAGAATGTTCTTTCCTATGACGAATGTTCAGGTGCACTGATTTCCCAACCCGTAGCTGCAGTGCATCATCATCCCGCCACTGCAATGGGCTCCTCATACCTGCTGATTAACTATCAGTTACGAGTAACTCCTAATCATCAGCTCTACTCAGACGGAAAATGGATGTGCTTTGGCTCGCTCACCGTTGGGGATACAATAGGATCGACACCGATTTTTTCGATTATCCCAATTTATCAAAAACAGCCTACCTATAGCTTAGAAATAGCATCAACTCATTCGTTTCTCGTTTATTGTTCTTCTGATCCACTTATTGTTCATAACGATCCCTTGTTTTCAGAGATCGAAAAAGACCCCTGGGTAATTACCCGAAAAGACCCCTATCCCAATGCGCCATCCTCTGTTTCCTTTGATGAATCATATGGAACGTCCTACTATACTGATCTTTTCAATATCTCTCTTGATCTTGTTGATGATTTACGGGATGCAGGAATCTGGGATTACGTATTTGAAGTGAAGAAGCGTAGCCCGTATGATTTACTGGTTCTTGATGCAGAAAAAATCAGTAATCTTTCCCAAATATCTTATGAAAGAGCTAGGGAACTCGTCGGTCTTTCAGCCTCACTTACGATGTATTATCAGTTTGCAGTGGTTGTTGAAACTGAATCAGCAGTTCTTTTAGATTATGGTCATGAGTTTTCCTCTTCGCTTGCAGTAGCAAGTACCACTAGAAATGCGCTCATCTATACCCCTCCACTGTTAGATCTGCCAGATATTGCAGGTGGTAAAACACCTGATAATATCCATGTTACGCCTCCTAGCTATGAAACCGGTACTATAACTGTATATGTATCTTTAGGGTAATCTTCTTCATTATCAAAATCAATTAAAGATATATGAAAATATATCTCTTTTCTCTGTATTTTCTTTTTTTTTCGTTCTCAGTTAGAAATATAAAAAGATATATTAATGAACGATTGATTCATAGTGTATCCAGTGGTGAGGGGATTGATAGAATCATTGGGAAGTGCACATCTTTCTTGTAGTAGGTACGACTAGCCTCTTTTTTCCAGTGACTCCACGTCCTTTCTTCCATAGTTGAGGGTGGTGGGAAAGATACCTCTGATTCGAAAGACAAGGATGGTGGGACGAAATATCGTGGTTGCTATTCCTAGTCAGCTTGTTGAGGCCT
The DNA here is from genome assembly GCA_964612945.1 of uncultured Thermoplasmatales archaeon. Taxonomy (GTDB): domain Archaea; phylum Thermoplasmatota; class E2; order DHVEG-1; family DHVEG-1; genus CAZTFR01. Next base: position 10,180 of record CAZTFR010000023.1, on the reverse strand, counting down.
ATGATCTACATAATGGGGATGCTCTTGAGATTATTCCTCTGGGTCCGGAGTCGTTTATGATTCAGAAACCTAAGCAGTCGTCAGTGGAGGACAGCTTTGAATAAAAAGCTTGCAGTTGTAGCAATTGCCAGTGCGGCAGCAATCATTCTTGGCAGTTTCAACTCGGTGGTGTTTTATGGAACGGAGTATTTGTCCACTAAGCCTGAGTTTAGCTATGTGGTGGGTGATGCAACATCCTGGTGGGATTGTAATTGGTCGTATGCCAAACGGATTGTGCTAGATAGCTCTATGATTGAGGAGGATCAAAGTAATTTTCCGGTGCTTATTTATAACAGCTCAGATACGGATCTTCGTGATAACGCGCAGAGTGATGGGGATGATATTGTGTTTGTGGATTGTGATAATCTCACCCAGTATTCCCATCAGCTTGAAGAGTATAATAGTAGTAATGGTAAGCTGGTTGCCTGGGTGAAGGTGACCAATATTCTTGCCAGTCAGGATACCGTGTTGTATATGTATTATGGGAATCCTGATTGTGCAGATCAACAGAGTGTCAATAGCACCTGGGATAACGCGTTTCGGATGGTCCATCATCTCAATGAAACAAGTGGCAGTCATCAGGATTCCACCAGTTTTGACAATGATGGCAGTGCAAATGCGGGGGTGACCATGGACAGCACGTATAGTGCGCAGCTTGATGGCTGTGATTACTTCCCTGATGGAACGGGCAGTATTTTGTGTGGGAATGATAGTAGTCTTTCGCCGTCACAGTTTACCCTTGAAGCTTGGGTGAAGGATCCACCTCCTCAGCCGCATCATCTCCGCATTGCGGATAAACAGGAGGAATATCGCAGCTTTACCCGGACAAATGAGCTTGTTATTACCCGCACGATGCAGGTGGATGCACCTACCAAGGTTTGCTTTGCAGTGCTGTATACCCCGGGTGTGGTTATCAGTGATATTCTCCTTGACAATCGCTCTATTCTTTTAGGGGAGTATGCGGCGCATCAGCCAACAACTGCGGTTCAAAAATCCTTGGAAGATATCCGTCTTAAACTTCCCCTGTTGCTTCAACAAAAACCAAATATTTGCTACACAAAATCCTTTACGGTCATTAACACGACAACGGTGACCATTCTCCTTCGTCCGCTCCCCTTTCATCTTGGATCTTTGGAGGGCAGTCTCAGCTATCTGGCAGTAGCCGGAGATCAACGCTTTGACTATGAATGCACTACCCATTGGAGCATTCCAGCGGAGCAGCTCTTTATATTTCCCGGGGCGTTGTACTGGTTTTTCCAATGGATTCAGCGGTTCCAAAAAAGGGATATCACAACAACTACACCGCCATCAGCATCTTCACCGGTGATAGCTCAAATAGAGGCAATACGGCGGAGCCTACAGGACCAAAAAACCACACGGGTGATCATCAATTTTGATACAACTGATACCAATTTTTCCATTCTTCTCCAAACCTGTAAACAAATGGGGTTTGATCCAACTGTTGTGCTTCCCTCAAAAAAGGTTGCTGCCGGTTTTATTGATACCGCGTGTCTTCGCTATCTAGAACATAACTATCATACTCTATCATCAATTACTAGTGATAACTCGTATACTGTGCTCCTCACCGAAAGCCTCCCGCTTATTGGGTACCCGCAAGCAGTACAAACCTATAATGTCAGTGGCAGAAACACCCGCATTTGTCTTCTTGACACGGGTGTGAACGCGGAAACTATAGAGTACAGCTATGGCTATGACTTCATCGAAGATGACGACATCCCCGATGATGATCATGGTCATGGAAGTAGAGTCGCCAGTGTGCTAACAACTATCGCACCGGATGCTGAACTAGTGGTTGCCAAAGTCATCGATGGAACAGGAATGGGTCATGAGTCAGATGTTTTAGAGGGACTCTTATGGTGTATTGAACAGAAACCCGACGTCATCTGTTTCAGCATCGGATCAAAAGGACGCTGTGATGGATTCTGTGATGAAAGCCCGGTTACCACTTTATGTAATGAGGCCTATGAAAACGGTATTTTTGTCGTTGCTGCTGCGGGAAATGATGCAGAAAATAAACTACGCAGTCCTGCCTGCGGATCAAACGTTTTCTCCGTTGGCTCCACCACTGATCAGGACACTATCGCAGCGTTTTCCAATGTCCACCCCACACTTGACTGCTTTGCACCAGGAGATCACATAAAAACAGCCTCTGGAATCAGCAGTGGCACCTCAATAAGTGCATCACATGTCGCTGCTGCTGCCTGTCTACTTTTAGAACAACAACCACTGTCTCCAGCAGAAATACGAAACCGATTTCGTCGAACCGGAACACCTATTGCTTACTCATATAACGCAAGTCTTCAACTGAATATCAGTAGACTAAACATCAATCATGCAATACATAATATTACAACGATGTATCCTTATGAGTATGCTGGTTGGGACCATGTTTCTATTGAGGATGCAGAAACCTATGAGACACTTGATACCGCGATTTATTATTTCAATGCCCATGGAGATGAGGATTGGACCGGAAACCCTGATGATATGCATGATGGCAACACCGCAAATTATGCAAGCTGTTTCTCAGCAGGTACACCCTATACCAAAACAGAGGATTTAAATGCAAACAATTACAGTTCAAACTCTGGAACCATTAGCACTGTTGAACTGCGTGCAATGGCATACCGTTCGGGTACAGCAGAATGCTATTTACGACCCGTCTTCAGTGGCACAGATGATGGGGATACCCATGATCTTAACGTAGGAACCAGTAGTGGTGTCTGGTCGTCATGGGTTGATATCACCTCTGATACCAATGCACCAGGAAGTTGGACATGGACCGATGTACAGAACCTTGACTGCGATGTCGACGGTGAGGTAACATCATTTGGAACTGCCATTGGCTGTTCACAGGTAGAAATCAGAGTCACCTACAGCACTGGTGCTGCAAATAACAATCCCGTAAATGCCAATCCCACTCCAAACGCAACGACAGGTATCGGTTTGAATCCTCGTCTTGTGATTAATGTTTCTGATGCGAATGCTGATTGGATGAATGTGACGTTTTGGACGAATAGTTCTGATGATGATGCGGGTTGGGTGAAATTGGGTGTGAATACGACGAAGAATGGTTGGGTGAATCATTCCACGACAAACTTTAGTACAGCAAATAAGAAATATTATTGGAGTGCCAATACCAGTGATGAAAACAATGCGTGGGATAATGATACCTATAGCTTTACGACCACGCAGGCGCCGGTGAATAGTAATCCGACCCCTACAGATACTGCCTCAGGTATTAGCCTAAATCCCACCCTTGTCATCTATGTGTCTGATGCAGATGCTGGTCATAGTATGAATGTGAGTTTTCGTACGAATGCGACGGGTGTCTGGGGTGAGATTGGTTCAAATTCGTCTGTTGGTGATGGCTGGTATAATCAAACCAACAGTAGCATGGACAGCTATAGTACCACCTACTATTGGAGTGTGAATACGTCTGATGGTTGGGGTGGTTGGGATAATGACACCTATAGCTTTACTACTCAAGCCGAACCCAATTCCAACCCGGTGAACAGTAATCCCACTCCAAATGCGACTACCGGCGTCCAACTGAATCCTCGTCTTGTGATTAATGTTTCTGATGCGAATGCTGATTGGATGAATGTGACGTTTTGGACAAATAGTTCTGATGATGATGCGGGTTGGGTGAAGCTTGGTGTAAATACGACGAAGAATGGTTGGGTGAATCATTCCACGACCAATTTTAGCACGGCAAATAAGAAATATTATTGGAGTGCCAATACCAGTGATGAAAACAACGCGTGGGATAATGATACCTACAGCTTTACGACCACGCAGGCACCCACGCAGAGTGGAGAATCACCACCAGATACAAGCACGGGCATCACCCCTGTTCCACCGCTCTATGTGATCTGCACGGATGCCGATGGTCATCAACTGAATGCCACCTGGCGAAGCAATAGTAGCGGGGAATGGGTAAGCTTTGCCACCAATGCAAGTTTCAGTAGTGCTACCAATATCACTCAGACAGATGGGAACTTTAGCGCATGGAATACCAAATACTACTGGAGTGTCAACTGCACAGATGGCTATGGTGCATGGACAAATGCAACGTATTCCTTTACCACTGCTGCAGACTCAACCGATCCCTCGTTAAGCTTTGTTGATCCTTCTCCTGAGAATCGATCGCAACAGGAAAATTATTTCACCGTCAATGTCAGCTCCAGTGATGCCAATCAACACTATGTTGCAACCAATCTCAACGACGATATTCTCCTCTGGTGGCAGATGGATTATGTCAACGATAGCGGAGAAGAGGCAACCGTGTATGATAATTCAAGTCACGGAAATGACGGGACGGCAAATGGCAACGCCAATCAGACAAACAATGGCTATTTTGGAAAAGGGTACGCCTTTGATGGGGCCAGCGATTACGTGACTGCTGGGAAAAAAATCATTCATGACAAAACCTTTACTATTAGTGCTTGGATCAAATGGGATACCCTACCCAGTAGTGGACAATATGATGTCCCCGTATCTCAGATGGATGCCGTAGAATATGGCTGGGAGATGTATACGGATGATTCGCATAATTTTTATCTCTATTTTTATGATTATGAAAGTAACGAAGACTATACCAGTGGCTACCCCGTTGAATCTGGTGTCTGGTATCACATGGTCATGGCACATGATGCCTCCAATATGAAGCTGTATGTCAATGGAAGCTATGAAGATCAAACATCGGCAGGAGAGGTAGCAGGAACTCATTTTGAAATCGGTGCATCCGGTGTCGCAGGAAGCTATTCCTTTGATGGTCTCATCGATGAGGTCATGGTTTTTAACCGAACCCTTGATGCAACAGAAATTGCCGCACTCTACAATGCCTCAGCAACACAGTACGAGCATAACTTTTCAGGCCTTTCCGATGGCGTGTATACCTTTGAAAGCTATGGGGTAGATCGAAATGCAAACAAGGTTCATATTCATCCCACCGTAATCATTGATAACACTGATCCAACCTTAAGTTATGTTTCGCCTACAAAAGCAAATGGGAGTACAGATGATACATTTATCCATGTAAATCTGAGTTCTTCTGACAATAGGAATACCCATTATACTTGTGTTGATTTCAATAATGATTTGGTGTTGTGGATGCCGATGGATTACGCAAGTTCAATTGGAGAAGGTGCCTGGTTTTATGATAACTCTACCTATAAACAACATGGTGTTGCTTGGGGAAATGCCAATCAGACTCTTGATGGTTATTATGGTCGTGGTTGTAGTTTTGATAATAGTAGTGATAATATCACGGTGGGAAGTAATAGTTCGTTAAATGTAAATAGTAACAATCTGTCGATTTCTGCATGGGTGTATTTCAATGATTTAGATGATAACCGATTTTATGATAATACGTTGTGTAGTAAGTATGAAAGTTCTGATGATCAGTTTTATATTCGCTTCCGGAAGGATACTCATTTGCAGTTTTATTCTGTTGTGGATGGATCGGCATATGATTCTGAGAAGACTTCGTTGAGTGCCAGTGAGAAGTTCACGAAGGGGTATTGGCATCATTTTGTGGCGGTTATTAATCGCTCTGCTGATGCTGTGCAGTTTTATAAGAATGGGACGTTGGTTGGAACAGGTGACAGTCTTGATGCATCTGGTGTAAATATTTCAAATACGGGAACGTTTCGTATTGGCACGTATTATTCAACATCGCCACAGTGGGAGTTTAACGGAACAATTGATGAATTCATGATGTTTAATCGATCACTGACAACAGATGAAATTTTATCGCTGTATAATGCGTCTGCGAATCAATATAATCATAATTTCACCGGGCTTTCCCATCATAACTACAGCTATGCACCACACACTGTTGATAAGGCGGGAAATAAGGTGAGTGAAATACCACGATGGCGGTCGATAAATAATAGCATTCCATCAAATGCCAATCCTAATCCTTCTAATGGAAGTTCTGGTATTGATTTAAATCCGTGTTTGGTGATTTATGTGTCCGATGGTGATGGAGATAGTATGAATGTGAGTTTTCGAACAAATGCAACTGGTGTCTGGGGTGAGATTGGTTCGAATAGTAGTGTTTCTGATGGGTGGTATAATCAAACCAACAGTAGCTTTGATAGCTATGGAACAACCTACTATTGGTCGGTAAATACCAGTGATGGCTGGGGTGGTTGGGATAATGATACTTATAGTTTTACCACTGATGCCTATCCGGTGAATAGTAACCCGACTCCTGCAGATACGGCTACTGGTACGAGTTTAAATCCAACGGTTGTAATCTATGTGTCTGATAGTGATGGTCATGCTATGAATGTGAGTTTTCGTACGAATGCGACTGGTGTGTGGGGTGAGATTGGATCAAACAGTAGTGTTTCTGATGGGTGGTTTAATCAGTCGAATAGTAGTTTTGATAGCTATGGTACCACTTACTTTTGGAGTGTGAATACGAGTGATGGTCATGGTGGGTGGGATAATGATACCTACAGCTTTACGACCACGCAGGCGCCGGTGAATAGTAATCCGTGGCCGGATGATGGGAGTTCTGGTGTGGAATTAAATCCGAGGGTTACTATTTATGTGTCTGATGCGGATGCGGGTCATAGTATGAATGTGACGTTTCGTACCAATGCCAGTGGAAGTTGGGCAAATGTCGGCACAAATAGTAGTGTTTCGGATGGGTGGTACAATCAGACTACAAGTTCTCTGAATGTAGAGGGGACCACCTACTACTGGAGTGTGAACACCAGTGACGGCTATGGCGGGTGGGATAATGATACCTATAGTTTTACCACAAAAACAGCCAAGCCATCTATTGAATTTATTCCCCCGACACCAAGCAATGGGACAACGGCAAATAACTATGTTCATGTGAATATCTCCTCTTCAGATGATAGTAATCATTACGCATTTACCGATTTCAACTTTGGTGTTTTGTTATGGCTACGAATGGATGATATCAACGGCACTGGTGATCCACAAGATCTCAGCAGCTTTAGTCATATTACTACTGCTGCGGGAAATTCTGCTCAAAACACCTCTACTGCTGCATTCAATGTCTCCTTTGATTTTGATGGAACTGGAGATTACATCCATATTGATGATTCCACGGTGATAAACCAGATAGATGTTTATAATCGGACGTTTAGCTTCTGGTTTAAGACCAATGAGACTACCAATCGGCATGTGCTCTTTGAGGAGGGCGCAGGTGCCAATGGTATGAATATCTATCTGTACAATAACAATTTATATGCGGGTTTCTGGGGTGATGAAATCACGGACACCTGGCTAAGCACCGCGTTTACTGATACAACAGAATGGCATCATGTTGCCTTTACTTTCAACAGCAGCGGTGGCTCTCAAAAATTGTACCTAGATGCCGTTTTGGTAAATTCTACCAGCCAAACTGGATATGTAAAAAGTCATGGCGGTGATATGAGTATCGGATACTCAGATGGGAATCTTGATTATCATGATTTAAATAATGATGGAGGTACGTATGACTATACGGGATGTATCGATGAGTTTATCATCTTTAATCATAGTATGGACAGTGTAGAAATAGGCGCCCTCTATAATGCATCGGTGACCCAGTATGAGCGGAATTTTACGGATCTGAGCTATGCAAACTACTCTTTTTCTGCATATGCTGTTGATACCGCAGGAAATAAGAATGATGCAGGGGTTCGTTGGCAGGCCTATTTAACTAGTCCCACCGTAGTAACCAATTCGTCTACTGGGGTGGAGGAAACCAATGCAACCGTGTGGGGGTATCTAAGTGAGAGTGGTGGCGAGTCGTGCACTGGTCGATTTGAATATGGCACTGATGTCAACTATGGGACGAATACAAGCAATCAAACAGTTGATCACCGCAGTGCGTTTTCAAGTAATATCACCGGTCTTTCTCAAGGGACATTGTACCATGTTCGCTCGTATGCAACTAACGCAGTTGGTGATTCACATGGTGCAGATCATGTGTTTCTCACCAAACCAGGGGCGCCCTCTTCTTTTTCTGCTTCAACATGGAACTACAGTCAAATTAATCTCTCCTGGACAAAGGGAACCGGTGCCAATAACACAGTTATTATCCGCAAGGAGTATGGGTACCCCAATAGTCTTACTGATGGCATAACAGTGTATAACAGTACCGGCACAAGTCACACAGATACCTCAAATCTTGAACCGGGTCGTCCCTATTACTATCGCATGTGGTCGTATACCACATGGACCAATGGTACCGAGTATCAGCAATGGTCAGATACATATGCATCAGCAAGTAATACCACCTACCGTTTACAGCTGATAAACTGTACCACGGATAACACGGGGTATACAACTGGTGATACAGTAACATTTACAGCCTGGGTAAATGCTTCTATTGGTGACACCGTAGTTGTCTTGATTGCTAACAGCTCAGCAAATCTCACTGATATCACCTATACCAATCGCGATAGTGTCTTGGCAAATAGTACCAACATCAGTATCTCGAGTCGTCCACAAGAAATTACCGTTACTATGACTGCAAGTTGGGATACAACCTGGTTTGCAAAAGTGGCAAGTGAAGCAGGATACCATAATGTATTTTGTGAAAATACATCCGGCTGGAATAAATCGTACTCTGGGCCAGAGTTTGAAGATGGTGATGAAGACGATGACCCCAATGCTATAGCCATCTATAATGATACCGTCTATGTCGCAGGGATGGGATATGGGGTGAATGACAGTAGTGGAAGCTTTGATAATGACTGGTGGATCATGCGATTTAATATTTCCACCGGTGTTCGTGAATGGAATAAAACCTTTGCTGGAACCGTGGCATCAAATGCAGAGGAATCAGAAGATGTTGCGGTAGACAGCACGGGAAATGTCTATGTGGTAGGATGGGGAGAGGATTTCAATGGCAGCAATGTTGATTGGTGGATTAAAAAATTTGATAGTACCGGTGCAGAAGATACCACTAACTGGAATAAGACGTATCAGGGCGGAGGAATTCATGATTATGCCTATGGTGTTACGGTGGATAGTGCTGATGATGTCTATGTGGTCGGTGGCGGAAATAATTTGAATGGTTCGAGTACTGATGTTGATTGGTGGATCATGAAATTTGATGGATCCACTGGAAATCGTGAATGGAACAAAACCTTTCAAGGTGGTAGTACCTCCACGGGTCATGATTATGCCTATGATGTTGCGGTGGATTCCAACGACAAGGTGTATGTGGTAGGATACGGCAAGAATCTTAATGGCTCAACTGATCTAGACTGGTGGTTGATGCGGTTTGACGGAAGCTCTGGTGCACGGGAATGGAACAAGACCTATACGGGCCCTACAAATGATATTGCGTATGGAGTTTCGGTGGACACTGATAACAATGTGTATGTGGTTGGCTATGGTCAAAATCTGGTGGGAACAACAGGTTATGATTGGTGGATTATGAAATTTAATTCCAGTGGAACAAGACTGTGGAATAAATCGATTAGCACAGACGGAGATAATTTTGATTCGGCCTATGGGGTGACCACGGATGGAAATTCAAGTGTATATGTAGTGGGACATGGGTGGGATATACATGATAGCGATGACGCGGATGCGTGGATTAAGAAGTTTAATAGCTCCGGAGTGGAAGATACCGTTGATTGGAATCGAAGTTTTCATCATTATTATAATGAGTATCCCTATGCAGTTGAGATAGATTCCTCAGGGAATTTGTTTGTTGCATCAAGAGCATATTCTATGAATGACAGCTATAATCCTGACTGGTGGATTAAAAAATTTGAGCATTTCACCGGTAATTTTTCTGTTAACGCACCGAATGTGCTACCTGTAAATGCCAACCCCTCACCGGGGAATGGTTCATCAGGTACACTACTCAATCCTCGGCTAGTGATTAATGTATCGGATACCGACGCGGAATGGATGAATGTGACGTTTTGGACGAATAGCTCTGATGATGATGCAGGATGGGTGAAATTGGGTGTGAATACGACGAAGAATGGTTGGGTGAATCATTCCACGTCGAATTTTAGTACGGCAAATAAAAAATACTATTGGAGTGTAAACACCAGTGACGAACGCAACGGCTGGGATAATGATACGTATTCTTTTACGACGACTGTGGCTCCGGTGAATAGTAATC
>CAZTFR010000022.1:5646-29682 GCA_964612945.1 uncultured Thermoplasmatales archaeon | reverse complement strand
GCCCTTCGTTTCACTACGGTCCACGCAGTATTCTCGGCCTTAGTTTATAAAAAAACACAGAGGAAAACACCACATGCGAAAAACATATAACTACAAAACATGTTGTCTTTAGCTAGGTGATGGGATATGCAAACAACTTTACTTGATTTTATCGAACTTCCAAAAAAGAAGAAAAACACCACAGGATAATTCCCGCAAAAAAAAAAGACTAGAACTGGGGGGTCTTATTTTCCCATAAACGCCACAGGGAAACCACAAGAATAATGGTGAAAACAGCAAAGCATGCCAGAGCAATATACAAAAAAGTGGGATCCTGATACAACACAGTCATCTCAGCATCACCGGTATCAAGGATCAACCGCGCATTTTCTGGCAGAGAACGAAGTGAATCACCACTTTCGTATAAGGGCGCAATAGTCTGATTGCCATCAATTAAAACAGAAGAACCATCCATACCCGCACCCTTTCCAGCAGAAGACGCATCCTCAGAAAGACTCAAATTCGATCGATCCGAACCAAGCAGTGAATACCGAAGATTCGTCATCGAACCTTGTACAAACCAATACAACTGAATCACCCCCACCCATAAAGCCACAAAGGTCATCGAAAAAAGCACCACAATCTTTGTATTTTCCGGATGAAGCAGACTTTCACCCTTCCAACTTAATTTATAAAAAACCCATTTATGACCCTCACGTTCCTTGCGTTTCACCAGCCCGGCTTCATGCAGCTTGCTGAGATGCTCATGCAACGTCGCCTTATTCAAATTCGTCGCCGCACTAATCTGTTTTAAACTCATCGACTTTCCATCAAGCGAACGAAGAATATTCAGCCGGGTATCGGAAGCCAATGCCTTAAACATCTCCCGATCAAGAGTCACCTTAGGCATAAACGACAAACCTATTTATGCTATCATTTATTTAAATACTATTGGTTTTCTTTTGGACTTTTCCAAACAAACACAACGCTCAGAAAAAGGTAAGCATTTTTAAAAAGACAGCTATTATCTGCTTCTCACATCATGAACAAAAACGAGTTAATCACCCTTCTTACAGACTGCCACGCCATCCAATTCGGACGCTTCATTCTTACCTCAGGTGCCATAAGCGACTATTATGTCGACATAAAAAACGCAAGCACCAACCCCACCGTATTACAAAAATTAGCACACCAAATGGCATCCTACACCAAATCATATGATATCCTCGCAGGCATGGAACTCGGAGCCGTCCCCCTCGTCGTCGCCCTCTCACTTGAAACACAAAAATCATACGTACTCCTTAGAAAAAAACACCGAGGTCATGGCACCAAAAAACAGATCGAAGGAGGCGACGTGGCACACAAAAAAGTCCTACTTATCGAAGATGTCACCACCAGCGGCGGCTCAGTCATCAAATCTGTGCACATCCTCAGAGAACACAACGCCCAAATCGATACAGCTGTAGTTATCGTCGACCGAGAAAGTGGAGCCCAGGAAAAACTCACACAACTTGGCATCACCCTTCAACCATTACTCACCATAAGTGACATTCTCAAAAGAATGAAAAAGAAAAAAGCATAGTACCCAAAAAAAAATGGGGGAGAAAAAAAAAAATGAATGTATTAGTTGTCGGTGGAGGCGCACGAGAACACGCCATCTGTAAAGCAGTCAAACGATCAAAAAACATAACCTTGTTCTCTGTGATGAAAAACCTAAATCCAGGTATTGAAACACTTGCAGAAGACTACCTACTGGAAAAGGAAACCAATATTTTAGAAGTCGTAGCGTTTGCCCTTCAAAAAAAGATCGATCTTGCCTTAGTTGGACCAGAAGCACCACTTGGTCAAGGACTTGTCGATACATTACAAAAAAAGGGCATTGCTGCCGCCGCACCCACACAAGCAGCGGCACGCATCGAAACCAATAAAGAATGGATGCGCACCCTACTGGAAAAACATAATATACCTGGTCAACTACAATTTCAAAGCTTTACAAAACCAGAGAATGCACAAAAATTTATTGAAAAACTCAACGGCAATGTCGCCATCAAACCCATTGGTCTCACTGGTGGAAAAGGTGTCCGTGTCGCAGGAGATCACTTCCACACCATCGACGAAGCAATGCACTACGTACAGCAGGTAATCACTGATGAAATCGGAGGAGAAGCTAAGGTACTCATCGAAGAAAAGGCAATTGGTGAAGAATTTACCCTGCAAGCATTCTGCGATGGAGAACATATTACCCCAATGCCCCTGGTACAAGATCATAAACGATTACTTCCCGGTGACGAAGGTTTAAACACGGGAGGCATGGGATCCTATTCGTCTCATACAGGCCTTCTTCCCTTCCTAAAGAAACAAGACTACGAACAAGCCCTTGAAATCCTCAAACAGATTATTCGTGCCTTAAAACAGGAAAAATCCCCCTATATTGGTCCCATCTATGGACAGTTCATGCTCACCAGAGAGGGGGTAAAAATCATAGAAATCAACGCCCGTTTTGGAGACCCGGAAAACATGAATGTGCTCCCCCTGCTCAAAACTGATTTCATTACCATCTGTCAAGCAATGATTACAAGTACGCTTGATCAGATGACCGTTGAATTTAAACCACAATCAACCGTCTGCAAATATGTTGTTCCTGAAGGATATGGAACAAAAAGCATGGCCGATCAACCCATCACTGTCGACGAAGAAGCAATTGATAAGACTGGCGCGGAACTGTTTTATGCATCTGTCAACAAGAAAAATACAACCGTTCACACCACCTCCTCTCGAAGTCTTGCCGTGGTTGGAATCGCGCCTTCGATAGAACAGGCAGAACACATCTGCGAACAGGCCCTGCAACATGTGCAAAGCCCCCATATTTTCATCCGTCATGATATCGGTACCACCGCATTAATCAACAAACGTATTGAACATATCAAACAAATCCGTGAACAATCATGAAACAAGATATCTATGTGTATTTCATAGGCACAGCCGGCTCTGGTAAATCAACGCTTACTGCATCCTTTAAAGACTGGTTGCAGCTCCGTGGACTGGATGCAATCACAGTCAATTTAGATCCTGGTGCGGAAAAACTGCCATATGAACCTGATGTCGATCTTCGCGACTGGATTTCCCTGAAAGAAATCATGGAAACACATGATTTAGGACCAAATGGTGCTCAGATTGCGTGTGCAGATATGATTGCGTTAAACATTGATGAAATCAAAGAAAGCATTTCACCATTCAAATCAGATTACATCCTTCTTGATACACCGGGTCAGTTGGAGCTCTTCGTGTTCCGTGAATCCGGTAAATACACCGTGGGAGCCCTTAGACCGGAGAAATCCATTGTCGGCTATCTTATCGATCCCACACTAGCACACTCCTCCTCAGGCTATGTTTCCCAGCTACTGCTGGCACTAACCGCGAGTTTTCGAGTGAATCAACCACAAATAAATCTCCTTCATAAAGCAGATCTACTTTCAGAGGAGCAACGAGACATTATCAAACAGTGGTCTGAGAACTCAGAAATCCTTTATGAATCCATTCTGAATGAAGAAAAATCAATATACCGCGAGATGAGCCAACAGATTTGCCGCCTTTTACAAGACTTTGGAGGGTACACATCGTTGATTCCTACCTCACGAGAGGAATTTTTTGGTCTTGAAGATCTTTATACGACGATTCAGATGCAATTTGAAGGCGGGGAAGATCTTCTGAAGGATTAATATTCTATTTGTCTCTTAGGAGATCGTTTAGCATACAAAAATAGATAAATCTGCTCATGGATGAAGGATACATGGAGAAATTTGAGTTTTGGCAATCAGAAAAAGACAATCAGTGGTATTTTCATCTTGTTGCACCAAATGGAGAAATTGTAGCGCAAAGCCAACGATATTCGTCTAAAGATAACTGTATTAATGGCATCAACGCCGTCAAAGAATATGCAAAAACTGCGGTGATATACGAGCGAGAATAGAAAACTCAATACAAAGCGTGGCCATCAGCAGTTATGTTGTCTTTATAGTCCCTAACACTGGTTCATAGATGAATCCTTTTTCCATCAATGAGGTTATTGCTTCCTCTACGGCATCCTCATCTAACCCTTTTTCTTTACAGTGATCCACAATGGTATCCCATAAGGCCCCCTCTTCTCCCTCAACCTTTTTTATCGTTTCAAAAACAAGATCTTCCACTTCTTGATCTGCATCTTCTGATTCCTGTTGTTCCTCTGATGGTTTTTTTGGAGTTTGTTTGGATGGTTTTTGTTTAGGTTTTTCCTTTACCTCTGGCTCGGGAGGGATGTCCAGTTTTTTATTTCCTTCAGGGATGATGAACTGTAGGGATTCCCGAATTAATGAACCATATTTTTTTACATCTATGGAATCATAATGATTAAGAGCTGCACAGATTCCTTCTGCAAGATTGCGGGGGTATCCAAGTTGTTGAAGATCATATGCTTTTGGCGGGGATAATTTCTGTGCCTCCTTCATTGCTTCAATCCTCAGTTTAGTGTGATTGCAGACATCAACAATCCACCGATCTCGATGTTCTGAGGTGACCTCATTTACAAGCTCTGGTCTGACTGAGACAAAAAGAGTTCCCTCCTCAGGCTCATAGGTGCGAACCTTTCCAACAATGGATACAAAGGCAGGAACTTCGATGTTTTGTAAGGTAGTGGTTGCTTCTTGTTGAAACTGTCCGGAGTAGAGGGTGAACACGCCTGTGGGATCAGAGATGTGTGCTCGGAGAAATTCGCCGTCTTCTGAGACGTTTTCGACATCGGTGAGTACCCCGGTGATAAATACCCGGTTTATTTTGCTTCCCAGTGGAGAGATAACAAACGAGGGTGATTTTTCTTCTTCTGCTTTGGTTTCAAGTGTGGTGTCATTGTATTCGGCTGCAAAAATACGCCAGGCAGGTTGTCGTTTCATAAAAGCTCCTCCAGTGCTTGTTGGATTTGTTCTGCTTCTTGTTGCACATTTAGAGGGGTGAGGTATGCTTGTTTTGCAATAAAGGTGATGCCGTATTCATCGCCGAGCGCGTTTCCTTGGAGTGTAAGCATGTGACCAAAAAGCTTCGTGGTAAGTTCTTGGAAAACGAGGCGTTCTCCCTCTGTTTTTGTTTGTAATGTTTTTATGTCTTTGAGGGTTTTTCCAAGAAGGTGTTCGGTGAGTTCTTTGCCAATGATTGTGGTGACTGCCCCCATACCATCATCGACGATTAGTTTCAGACGGAGATCATCCACAGGGGTGACCTCGCCATGATCGGGGCATGTGTTTTTTTGTATAGTTCGGTTACAGGTTGGACAACGGGTAATGTATCCGGATCCGGGGCGGATTTCTATAATTACTCCTTTTGTTTCTACGTCAAGAGCCCCCCATTGATCGTTGAGTTCGGCAAGAGTTACGGTGTGGGTAGTGATTTGTTTTTTAGGTATGGTGGAGGAATCAAGTTTTTCAACAGTTGCTTTTTCATCGAAGCTGACCTGAGGGATTCCCTTCCAGGTTTTTACATACCCTCCTTTGATTTTAAGGACGTCGTCTTTTTTTAGCTGATAGTCATGCCAGGCAGTGAATTGTGCTTTGCCGGTTTCATCACCAAGAATTCCGGAGAATACCGTTTTTTTGGTGTCACCGACGGTGATCTGTCTTTTGTTTATCTCAAGGATGCGGGCGGTCACCTCAATGTTACTGAATCCTGCTCGCAAATCTTTGATTTGTAAAGTCTGTGGTTGCATCTGTGTTTGCGGGAGTTTTGAGGAGTCTGTTTTTTCGATTTTGGTTCGATCTCCAAAGTTGATTTTTGTTGCGCCCTGCCATTCCCGAGTGTAGGCATTGTAGATTTCGATGACATCTCCTTTTTCAAGTTGATAGTCCTGCCATGCTGTAAAGGGTAGAGTACCGCTTTCATCGCCAAGAATACCGTAGTAGATGGTTCGTTGTTCTCCTTTTACGTTGATGTCTCGGGGTGAAATGCTAAGAACCCGGCAGCGTAATCGAACACTATTTTGGTCAGCGGAAAGACAATCAAGAGTGATTCGTTCATCACTTGTTGGTTGAGAAACGGCACCTCCATATTTTTTTAGGAGAGTTTGTTTGGCTTGTTCAAGGGGGACACCATATTCGAGGAATCTTTTGAATTCTTCTTCAAGTTCATCTCGCTTTATATCGTGTTCTGTGTTCTCTGTAAGTATTTCCACGATATCATCAAGGTAATCTTTTAATTCATCAGATGACATAATAGTCCTCCCTAACCGTTCAATGATATGCTCCAAGCGCTATATAAAGCTGGTTATTTGATGCTCCCGGTTTACTGTTATATTCCTGTTATTTTTCCTGAGGAATCAAGATCCATCTGCGAAGAGGAAGGCTGTGATGGAAGACCCGGCATCGTGGTAATTTTTCCAGTGAGGGGGACAAGAAAGCCGGCGCCTACTGAAAATTTAATCTGCCTGACTGTTATCTTAAATCCGCGAGGTCTGCCCCGTAGTTGTGGATCATCTGAGAGAGAATAGGGAGTTTTAGCCATGCAGATGGGAAGCGAACTTAGGTGGAGCTTCTCTGCAAGAGCGAGGTCTTTTTCTGCAACAACCGTGTAAACAACCCGGTCAGCTCCATAGATTTTAGTTGCTATCTGTTCAATCTTATCTTTTATTGATACCGATGGATCATAGAGGCAGCGAAACTGTGATGGGGTATTATGCATAAGATTTACCAGTTTTCCGGCAAGCTCAACACCTCCTTCACCTCCGTGCTGCCAAACATCAACTAGGGCACTTGAGATCTGTTTTGAGTCACACCAGTTGACGACAAGATCGGTTTCTTCATTGGTATCATCAAAAAACCGATTAACTGCTATAATGACCGGTACTTTGAATAGCGAGATGTTTTCAACATGTTTTTCCAGGTTTTCTAAGCCTTTTGTAATAGCTGCAGTATCTGATCCGCCTCCACAACGTTGTAATGCTCGGATGCTAACCACAAGAACAACCGCATCTGGTTTGAGTGATCCTGTTCGACAGACGATGTCAAAGAATTTTTCTGCACCAAGATCAGTGCCAAATCCTGCTTCGGTGACAAAATAATCCACCAATCGTAATCCTAAGGTGGTAGCAATAAGGCTATTTGTGCCATGGGCGATATTTGCAAACGGACCGCCATGAACAAGTGCTGGAACACCTTCGACTGTTTGCACAAGATTTGGAAGGACTGCATCTTTTAACAAAATAGACATCGCACCAACCGCCTCTAAATCTCCCGCGGTGATTGGGTTATCATCATAGGTGTAGGCAACTATGATTCTTTGCAATCGTTGTTTCAAATCTTGGAGATCTTTTGCCAGACATAATACCGCCATGATTTCTGAGGCCGGAGTGATTGCAAATTCCATTTCATGTGGTACTCCATCAGCAGGACCTCCCAGGCCAATAACGGTATGGCGAAGGGCACGATCGTTGATATCAAGGACTCGTGGCCAGACAATGTAGCGTGGATCAATATGAAAGGCATCTCCATGATGAATATGATTATCTAGAAGGCTTCCAAGAAGATTATGCGCACTGGTCACCGCATGCATATCGCCAGTAAAATGTAAATTAATATCCTCCCGAGGAAGAACTTGTGAGTATCCTCCACCTGTTGCACCTCCTTTTATTCCCATAATGGGGCCCAGGGAAGGTTCTCGTATGGCAAGCATGGTTTTTTTTCCCAATTTTTGTAGTGCCTGGGAAAGGCCAATAGTGATGGTTGTTTTCCCTTCTCCTCTCCCCGTTGGAGTCATTGTGGTAACAAGAATAAGTTTTCCGTGTTTTCTTGTTTGTACACGATGAAGGGCATCCAAGCGTATCTTAGCCTTATGACCTCCACATAAAATAAGTTCATCCTCTCGGATTCCTGCGGTTTCGGCAATGGTGGTGATAGGTTGAAGGGTGGTCGATTGAGCAATTTCAAGGTCTGATTTCATAGAAGGAAGACTAAATCCTTTCGATGCTACTTAAACGTTCTTTAAAAATACGGCCCGTCTCTTATGTTTAGCGACTGACTATGTTTCGGGCATTCCACACCGATGCGGGAAGATGCGAGTAAATTGTCTGCTTTTGTTCATAGGCAGATTCTTCCTCAGCGTCTTCAATGGTTTTCCCAGAATAGGCGTCTGTATTTTGGATTAATGATTTATTGAGAAGCCAATAGTGAATACGCCATTTCTTTCCATTGTATAACACAATTTCCTCACGCTCGGTTAGTAATATTTCATTTTGTTCGAGTAAATAAAAAAGTTGGCGTTCTGAATGGGCAAGTACATTGTCGATGATGCGATCTTCAAATCCAAATAGATCCATAACGATATGGGCATATTCAAGTGCATCTTCGTAGCTACTCGGTATACGTTGTTGTATGATATGTGCTATTTCTTTAATCGTGATCATATGATGATATTCCCCCCACGGGTTACCTTCATAGTATTATTTTTATCTCTTATCATATATAAATATTTCTATGTTTTAGCATAAAATAGTACTCAATGGGCGAAAATGCCAGATGTCTCATTCTTTTTTTAGAAGCCACCTTCAAACCGGAGCTTTCGCTTTTCAGCATGTTTTATACTACGATCATGCTTGAAATTTTTTTTCGGTTTATAGTGTGACATTTGCTATCACTTATCAATTAATTATATTGTCTTTTCTCATATAAATAAATTTCTATGTATAAAGCCAATTTGATAGAATTTATTGAAAGAAACATAACGAGAATACGTCATGATTTAAGATTCACCATCAATGTTATTGTGAAAAAATAACTTTTATAATTATATAATATTATTATAGAATTATGTTCCATACAATTATATTAAACAATAGATTATTGTCGTCATCAAGAATTTAGAGAGGTAGAAAAAAGACATGAAAAAAAAATCTACAACTATTCTGTTAGCAGTAATGCTAACAATAAGCGCAGTAGCACTACTACCGACGGGATTAGGAAGCCCTAACAATGTTGCTTCCTCAACGATGTACTTTGAAGGAAATCTCACCTACTATAATGGAGGTATGTATACCGGAGTTCTGAAGATGACCTTGGGAGATTATTACGTGCCAGGAGGGCCTGGAGAAACGATATCTACACAAGGTGGCTTTGATGTATTCGGAAAAGAAGGAGAAGATGCCATGTTTGGTGATGACAATGATGGAGCGGGCGGAAATCCACCGGTCTGGACTCCAGAACCCATCGTCGATCATGATGCCTGGCCAACCTGGAATCCAGACACACCCGACTGGTATCAGTACAGCCTGAATCTCTATATGGATGGCGGAAACTACCGATGGGCACTTCGAAACCACCCCGGAGCAACCGCAGATCACCCCTGGTATGATACCGCCCACTGGGGTGCAGAAAAACCACCAATGGGAGTCCCTATGTCAGGACCCATGGACTGGACAACCCTCTATGCAACAGAAACAGATATCGGCGAATATCTTCCCGGCACCGGAACACCTGAAATACCCGGAGGCGCCGCAGCGCAAGGAGGTGGACCACAAGCATGGGATATGGACTGGAGCTGGGGAAGTGAAGTCGTCCCCTTAGAATTCGAAGGCTTCACAGTTGATGTCACCGAACTACCCAATGGCGAATACAGAGTCATCATGACACCTGAAGCAGCATACAGCTGCCTCGATAGTGGTATCGAAACAACACCGCAACTCTCAACAAATGTGACCATCACCGGCGGAGGAAATAACACAGGAAACGGCGCACCGATTATTAAATGTAAATGGGAGTATGATCTAAACGTATCAACCCCCATAGAAGAATGCCCCTCCTGCTCCATTTGTGATGAGGGAGATGGCCTTGCCAAACATGATGCCTGCCCCTGCACTGATGGGCTTCAAGTCAAACCAATTCTTGGAGGAGACGTCACCATCGAATACTTCGCCGTCATCACCGACCCTGAGGGCATCGGACAAGTAGATCACGTATACTGCGATGTCTGGCACCCTGATGGCACCTTCAAATATCAAATCGAAATGATCCCCATCAGCAACATTACACAGGGGTTAGACATCTGGGATCATGTCACCAACTGTCATCCCGATCTGATCACCTACAACGGATACAACGACTCTGAAATCTACGACGAACTCTGGGAAGGACTCGCCGAAATCTACCATGCAAAAGCACAACTCAACTACTGCCAACCCGGCGGCTGGTACTACGTCGGCATACGCGCACATGACACCTACGACGCCTGGTGTGACTACCTGTACAACAAATTCTGGTATATCCCCACCAGCGCCGTGGAAGTAGACTTCACCAACCTTAACTATGGAACAGTGGCAACCAGTGTGGATAAATGGATCGGCGGAGACAATGACATGAACACCGCAGAGAAACCCACGGTACGAAACATAGGAAACACACCAGTGGAACTCTACGTCTGGCAGGATGATATGGACTTCGGAAAGACCAACGGAAGCTGGAATGTTGAATTCGACGCACGACTTGGAAACCCGGGTCTTAATGGCGATGTCGGAGGATATTATCCAGAAGAAATGGACCCCGACCACTTAGGTGTCCGCATACCTGGAATCCTTCCACTCTGTACTAAGGAGAAAATGGACTTCTCAATTCACGTCTATAAGGGAATGCCTGGACTGACCTACACGGGTAGCATGAAACTCTGTGCCTACATCGACCATGGTCACTATGTCTGGGATACACCAGCACAGTTCCTTGAAAACGCACCAAACGGTGTACCCGACCCCTATGAGGGCCCTGTAAACCCATAAAAAAAACCACAGCAAAGAAACAGAAAAACAATAAAAGACTGAGAGCCCTCCTTTAATGGCATCTCAGTCCCTTTCCTCTTTTTTTTAGATAATATCTGTCAAAGAAACTATAAATACCCTATAATCAACAGTTTCTATTAAAGTTGGAGAAGAGGACCATCTTTTTTCCTCCCGTCTATAAGAATACTTGCCTCCCTTCTCCTCCTTCTCCATCTTTTCAAAAAAAAAAAAGATTTTTCAGACTACGAAAAAGTACATCAATGAGTGATCGATATCAAAAAAAGCGACAGGAGGCATCGGTTTTTTATGAAAATCGCGTTGATTTCCGCACGACCAAAAATCGCAGATAAACAAGCAAATATCAAAAAAATCAAACACTACATCCAACAGGAATCTGCCGATCTCTACGTCTTTGGTGAACTCTTCTTAACCGGCTATAACTGTAAAGATGAATATCGCACCCTCGCTGAACCACTCACCGGACCCTCCATCAAACACCTTAAAAAAATTGCACAACAACATAACTGCTACCTCATCTTTGGTATGCCTCTCCAAGATCCCACCATACAAGGCCTCATCACCAACGCTGCAGTACTCATCCATCCAAACGGCACCGTCGACTCCTACTCAAAATGGTTCCTGGTAAACCTGGGACCATTTGAAGAAAAAATCTACTTCGACGAAGGAGAACACATCAACGTCTTTCAGACCAAATTTGGAAAAATTGGCCTGACTATCTGCTACGACATCTACTTTCCCGAGCTCACCAAAGCACTCTCCTTTCTCGGAGCAGACATACTTATCAATATCTCTGCATCACCAAGTACCACACGACCATACTTTGAAACACTTATCCCTGCACGTGCCATTGAAAACACCGCCTACTATATCTATGTAAACCTCGTCGGCACACAGGAAGATCTTGTGTTCTGGGGAGGATCACAAATCGCAAACCCACTGGGCACTATCGAAATAAAAGCACCCTACTTCAAAGAAAGCATCATCACTCACACTCTTGATCTCAACCAAATCAAAATCGCCCGAGAAAACAGACCCATACTCAGAGATATCAGACCACATCTCTACCAAGATCTGTACCAGTTCGCCCGGTTTCATCAACCCCTTAAAAAACAAAAAAAGACCTAATTCAAAAACTATATCAAGAGAAAACCACATTCAGTGTCCTGTTTTCCCACTGATGCCACTGGAAGGGGAGGTAGACGTGACCACCATCGACGAGGAACTTATCATCCACTTAGAACTGATCGCAGTAAAATTACGAAAACATATAATAGAAATGCTCTATCAGGCAAAATCAGGCCACCCCGGCGGCTCACTATCGGCAGTGGAAGCAATTGTCACACTCTATTTTCATCATCTCAACCATGATCCCACCAAACCAAACAATCCCAATCGAGATCGCTTTATACTCAGCAAAGGACATGCCGCACCAATCCTCTATGCAGCACTCGCAGAAAGCGGATATTTTCCCATTGATGAACTCCTCCGTCTCCGACAAATCAACGCCATGCTTCAGGGCCACCCCGTCTGCACCCACATCCCTGGCGTCGAAGCATCCACCGGATCACTCGGCCATGGTCTTTCCTTCGCCCTTGGTGTTGCTCTTGCGGGAAAACTAGACAAAAAGAATTATCGTGTATACTGTATGATCGGCGATGGTGAAACAAACGAAGGGCAAATCTGGGAAGCAGCTGCCGCAGCATCCCACTATAAACTCGACAACCTAATCGGCTTGCTTGATAGAAATTTCCTCCAGATCGATGGACACACCGAAGACGTCCTCCGCCTAGAATCAGTCGAAGAACGATGGAGCGCCTTCGGCTGGCATGTCATCGATGTCAACGGCCATGATCTCCACCAAATCATCGACGCACTCTACACCGCAAAAGAACAAAAACATCAACCCACCATGATCATTCTCAACACGGTCAAAGGAAAAGGGGTCTCCTTTATGGAAAACAACGTCGACTTCCACGGCGTTCCACCAAATAAGCTCGAATACGAAACAGCACTTAAAGAACTCAATAGTCTCCAACAAAAACTGGAGGATAAACAATGACCCCTACACCCATGATTAACCCTCGCAAAGCATACGGGGAAACACTGGTGGAACTGGGGAAAAAACATCCCAATCTCGTTGTTCTTGATGCAGATTTATCAAAATCCACAAAAACCATTATGTTTGCCAAACAATATCCCGAGCGTTTCTTTGAAATGGGTATTGCCGAAGCAAACATGATCTCCACCGCCGCAGGTCTTGCCTCCTGCGGAAAAATACCCTTCGCCAGCACCTTCGCCGTCTTTGCCACCGGCCGCGTATATGATCAAATCAGAATCGATGTTGCCTATTCAAACGCCAACGTCAAAATCTTTGCCACCCACGGCGGCATCACCGTGGGCAAAGATGGGGCAAGCCACCAAATGATCGAAGATATCGCACTTATGCGCGTCCTACCCAACATGACTGTTTTTGCACCAAGCGACGCAACACAGACCAAACAGATTGTCACCCTCATGGCTGAAAACTATGGACCCATGTATGCCCGCGTGGGACGAGCAGACGCCCCGGTCCTGTACACAAAAAAGGAGGTACAACACCTCAAAATAGGAAAAGGCACAGTTCTCAAAGAGGGAACCGATCTCAGCATCATTGCCTGTGGCACTATGGTGCATACTGCTCTCCACGCACATGAACTGTTGAAAAAAAAAGATATCAGCACCACTATTGTGGACATGCACACAATCAAACCACTAGACACCAAACTCATCGCACGCTGCCAAAAAAAGACAAATGCGATAGTGACACTTGAAGAACATAGTATCATTGGAGGACTCGGCAGCGCAGTCTCAGAAAGCCTCATGGAAAGCGGATGCTCAACTCGCTTTCGCCGGCTTGGCATCAACGATGTGTTTTGTGAATCAGGAGACCCTCAGGATCTTTTGAAAAAATATGGATTAAGCCCCAAACATATCGTTAAAGCTGCTGAACAAGTACTTCAATCCGCTTCAAAATAATTCCCGATTTAGATATGTCACCCCCTCCATGATATAAATATCATGGCTTCCCCCTCAAGGGGAAGAAAACGCCTTTCGGCGTTTTAGGTTAAACAGTCCGGGCGATTCATCCCAACGCTAAAGCATTGGGTTTTCTCGCTCGGTTTCCATAAAAAAAAATGATTACGACTACGTTTTTGCATGAATAATAGTTAAAATATCCCCATCCATTAGCTCATGCTGCAATCCTACCTTTTGCAAACGATGTTTTGCCGAGGGACCCGTCACCAAAGCATACCGAAACTGTCGTACCATATCACGATGAATACTGCGACAGGCATCTTCAACTCGTTGACCATGTCGAAGAATCAACGGTTCATCCTTATCGACTTGTTTTCCCACCGGTTTCATAAATACCCGGATCAACTGAAGCTTTGAAAAGATCAACTCTTGTAACCGGTCCAGACCAGAACCATTCTTTGCAGAGATCACCACCGCCTCCCATCCCTCTTTGCGTATCCGATCAGCACAGCGTCGTCCTTCTTTTAAGAAAACCAAATCCGCCTTGTTGATCACCACAATCGTCGGTACATAGACCCGGTTCTGCGTGAAAAAATCAATCAACTGATCTTCAGTAATATCCTCACGTATGGTTATATCCGCATTAATAACAAACTCAGAGGCAATCGATTTCACCATCGCCTCATCAAGATGGGTCAGCGCAACTGTTGCATTGATGCCGATGCCACCATCGGCCTTTTTTACCACCACAATATCAGGTGGTTCCTGGTTCAAACGTAATCCCGCATCAAACAATTCCTTGCTAATCACCAAAAGCTTTTCTGGCTGCAGAACATCAATTAAAAGCACCAATAGATCAACCGAACGAATCGCTGAAAGAATCTCCTTTCCCCGACCCCGTCCCTTTGCAGCACCCTCAATAAGACCAGGAAGATCCAATAGTTGAATATCTGCACCCTTATACTTCAACACACCAGGAACGACATTTAGTGTCGTAAAATCATAGGCCCCAATCTTACTATCGGCATTGGTCAACTGATTCAGAAGCGTACTTTTACCGATACTGGGAAACCCGATAATACCAACCGTTGCATCACCAGATTTCTTCAGAGAAAAACCAACACCCGGCCCCCCCTGACTTTTCCGTTTCTCCAGATCCCCACGCAACCGAGCAAGCTTTGCCTTTAACTTGCCAATATGATGCTCTGTTGCCTTGTTTTTCTGCGTATTAAAGATTTCCTCTTCAATTGCTTTAATCTGCTCTTCAATTGATGAACCCATATGTGGTACTCTGACAACAAGTTCGCCTATAAATACCTCATGGCAACAAAACGCAACCTACTCACGGGTAATACATGTCCCACACGACCCTTGTAAGGCCTCCCAGCCATGACTGATATCGGAGATAATCACCCGGTCTCCACCGGCTTCTAAAAAACGAATCGCCGCCAGCATCTTTGGACCCATACTCCCCGGGGGAAAATGACCCTCCGCATACAACTGCTTTAAACGTGACAACGACATCCGATCTAATGGTTTCTGCCGATCCGTCCCATAATAAAGATACACCCGATCGGCATTGGTCAAAATCAACAACACCTCTGCCTGAACGGTCTCTGCCAGACGCTCCGAGGCAAGATCTTTATCCACCACTGCCTCCAAGCCATCCAGGCCCCAGTCCTCCCGCTCAACCACCGGCATCCCCCCACCACCAGAGGCAATCACCACAATATCATCATCAAGCATATTTTTGATAATCTCCCCCTCCACAATATACTTCGGATCAGGGGAGGGAACCATCATCCGCCATCCCGCCTGCTGCTTCGCCATCAGCACGCCATCCTGCTGCATCTGCCGCGCCTCCTCCTCAGAAAAAGAAGGACCAATCGGCTTTGTTGGATTCTGAAACGAAGGATCCTCTTGATCAACCACCACCTGCGTAATCAACGTCACCACCGCCCGATCCACACCAGCACGAGAAAGCGCATTCGAAAGACACTGCTGCACCATATACCCAATAAGGCCTTCACTTTCAGCCACACACACACCCAACGGCATCGGAGGCGTCAGCTCTCGCGCATGCTGATTCTGCAACAAAATCGCGCCCACCTGTGGACCGTTCCCATGCGTCACCACCACATCCCATCCATTCTGAATCATACAGACAATCGAACGCATCGTCTCCCGCGTATTGGCAAACTGCTCATAAATCGTCCCCGTTTGATCAGGCTTAATCAGTGCATTACCACCCAAAGCAACCACAGCACGTTTCTTCATAACAACACATCAAAAAGCACAACCTATTTAAAAACCCACCTCCTCCAAAAAAAGTACCATCGAAAAAAAGAAAAAAACAAAAGAAAAAATAGGATAACTATTTTTTATACCCAATCGATCGAAGAAACTCATACCGCCAAGCTTTCTCTTTTGCCGTTTCCACCCCTGCAGGAACAAAACCATCGATGACCCCCAAAATACCACGGCCCTGTCGACCCCCATGGGAACTTTCCGCAAGAACAACCTTTGTCGGATTTGCCGTAGCACAAAAAATATTACATACCTCGGGAACTGCCTGAAGCGACTTTAAAATATTAATAGGAAAGCACTCCTTCAGAAACACAATGAAACAATGACCCGCGCCAAGGTTCTCTGCATTTTTTACTGCAAGATTTTGAAGCGCTTTATCATTGCCATCCCATCGAATTTTACACTCACCACTCGCCTCACAAAAAGCAAGGCCAAATTTGGACTGCGGAACCGTCCCGACAATCGCTTCATAGATATCTTCTACGGATTTAATAAAATGTGTTTGTCCTAAAATAAAATTAAGCTCATCTGGATTTTCAATAGCTACCATCTGCAGACGCACCTCTTGCATACAAAACAACCTCCACGGTGGTCAGAAGAAAAGCATGATATAATCTTTTCCCTTGCTTTACCAATCAAACAAATAAAAAAAGAAAAGATAAATTAGAGAAATAATTACCTGCGGAGCAATCGAGATCTTCGTAGTTTCTGTTGCTCAGATTGAACAAGATTTAGATAGAGGAAATATGAGCGAACATATGTATCTACCCGTTCTCCGTTCTTGTTGAAACCACTGACGGTAATGGAGTACAACCCCGAGGGTATATCCACGAAGAATACTTCACAGTCATCAGAGAGATTATCATCGATTCGTGTGTAGTTGTCGTTGAAAAACAGATCAGTGAGTTTAAATTCGACTCGTTCGACGACGTTGCTTGTCGTAGCGTTCATGCGTAGTTCAAGATCAGTCACCACTACGGAGAGATCAAGATCATTGAAGATTCCTACATAACCCACGGAGTTGTTTAAAATTGAGTCTTGCATGTAAAAGTAGACAAAACCGCTTTCGATGTTGCCGATGTTGACATGTTTTTTGATATCGATAGGCCATTGGGTACTCTCTCCTTCAAATTCAAAGTCTCGAACCCGTACCTTTATGGTGTATTGACCGAATTCATCCCAGGTGTGGTTGAACCGCTGTGGCTGTGAAGAAGGATAGGGGCCAAGCCAGTCGGTGATAGATCCATCTCCCCAGTTGATTTGAAGTTCTATGTCATTTCCATCAGGATCAGTTGCGGCGATGGTGAAGTTATAATCGATGTCTGGTCCTCCTCCAGATGGTCCACTGAGAACCGGGGCATAGGGTGGATGATTAGCGGTGACATTTGTGGAAAAGTTCCAGATGGGCCCTTTGGTGGAAACATCAAATTTGTCCCAGGCAATGATCCGCCAGCTATAGTTGGTGGTGTAGTAGAGTGTCCCAGGATCATAGCTGGTTTGGCTTTGATTTGCGGATACCAGTTTCAGATCGTCGTTTACTCCTAAGTAGACGTCATACCAAACAGTGTTATTCCCATCAGGGTCACCTCCTAACCAGGAGACGCGGGTATGGATGCTGACGTTGGTTGCGTTATGAGCGGGGGTGGGCTCTCGTGGTATATACGGCGGGTCATTTGGTTCAAGCATGGTGGTGAAATCCCAGAGATCGCTTGGTGTGGAAGCGCCGTGATCATCCCAGGCGATGATCTTCCAGTAATAATCTGTGTTGTAGAGAAGTTGTTGTGATGGCGTGTAACTGGTGTTGGGATGGCCTGTTTTCAATAATGTGGGCGGGGTGGTGTTTCCAAAGTAGATATCATAGGTGACGATATCTCCAGGATCAGGATCTCCACCTCGCCAGGTCAATGTAACGTTGAGTGGTACATTTTGTTGGTGGATCCGTGGGGCGGGATCATAGGGTTTACGAGGTGGGGAGTTTGAGTCTTTGGTGCTAAACTGCCAGCGTGGTCCTGTGGAAGTGGTATTATGAATATCACAGGCGACAATCCGCCAGTAATAGGTCGTTGCGTAGTCAAGTGATGGCGGTTCATAACTTGTATTGGTTTGATGTTCTGATACAAGAGGGGGAGTGATGCTTGTGCCAAAGTAGACATCGTAGGTGACATTATCACCGTCTTTGTCTCCGCTTTTCCATCTGAGAGTGGTATGTATATTAATGTTCTGAGAATTGTTTGCAGGAGTCGGATCATATGGAGTAATCGGCGGGTCATTAATTTGCTTGATAGAGATGAATACATGGGCAGAATCAGTTCCTCCATATCCATCATCGATAGTATAGGTAAAGCTGTCATTACCATAGTAATCTGCATCTGGAATGTAGGTGATGTTGTTGTTATTGTTTTGTGCTACCCCGTGAGACGGGTCAGTGGTGCCAGTTATGGTGAGTGTATCATTGTCCGGATCGATATCATTTGCAAGCACATCAATAATCACTGCGGTATCCTCATCAGTTGTTGCGGTGTCATTTTGAGCGTGTGGTAGATCATTGACGGGGGTAATAGTAAGATGAACGGTGGCGATGTTTGAGGAGGTAACGCTGTCGTTTGCGTAGTAGGTGAAGCTATCAGTACCTGAGTAGTTTTCTTCTGGTTGATAGATGAAGGATCCGTTTTGATGGAAGGTAAGATCGCCATGGAGAACATCGGAGTGGAGCTGAGCAATCAAATCAGCGGGTCCATCGATATCAGTATCATTACCGAGAACACCTGGTTCAGGGACAGAAAGCAGTGACTCTTCCTCTGTTGTGTAGTAGTCATCGAATGCCTCCGGTGGGTCATTTACCGCTTGGATGGTAAGATGGACGGTGGCGATATTCGAGTCAGTAAGGCCATCATTGGCCTTGTAGGTGAAACTGTCTGTTCCGGAGTAATTACTATCTGGTTGGTAGGTAAAGGATCCATCGCTATTGAAACTAATGAGTATCCCATGAAGGGGCTCACTAATCTTAATTGCAGTGAGCAAATCATCATCTACATCGATATCATTTTCAAGAACACCTGGCGCTATTACGGAAAGCTGTGTATCCTCATCAGTTGTATATGCATCATCATAAGCGACGGGGGCATCATTGATTGACCGGACGGTGACATCAATTGTTGCAGTATCGTATCCATCGTTTCCGTCGGTGATAGTGTAATCAAATTGATCAAGACCATCAAAATCGGGATCTGGTGTATAATAAATAAGTGCGCCATCCGTCGTTGCCTCCCCATGGGGTGGATCTTCAACAAAGTCAATAATGAGGATGTCCCCGTCGATATCATCATCATTTGCTAATGCATCAATTTCGTTATCTGCAGAGTCTTCCTCAACAGTTGTGGTATCATCAGCGGCTATTGGTGGATCGTTAACTGGTGTTACCTTGATGGCAACGGTTGCACTGTCACTGCCACCGTTATTGTCCGTGATGGTGTAACTGAATTGATCTGATCCAGCATAATTTGGATCTGGAGTGTAATAGACAAAGGATGCAGTATGAGTAGCTTTACCATGCGCAGGTGTTGAAACACCGGTAATATCGAGTTCATCACCATCGATGTCGGTGTCATTTGCAAGCACATCAATCTTATTATCCATTGAATCCTCCTGAACAGTTGCAGTATCATCAACCGCAGTGGGCGGATCATTCAACGGATTAACAGTGACAAAAACAGTTGCAGTATCTGTTCCCCCATTTCCATCAGATATGGTATAGGTAAAAGAATCGGGGCCATTGTAGTTTTCATTGGGAGTGTAGTAGACGTAATCAACAGTGTAATCTGACGATCCATTTGAGGGTTGTGAAACGTCTATTAGTTCGATGCTGTCTCCATCGATATCATCATCATTATTAAGACTATCAATTTGGTTGCTGGAACTATCTTCATCAACTGTTGTGATATCATCGTTTGCAGTTGGTGGATCATTTTCTGCATTCACGGTAATCGATACCGTTGCCGTGTCTGTTCCCCCATTTCCATCAGATATGGTATAAGTAAAGGAATCAGCGCCATTGTAGTTTGTATCAGGCGTGTAATATACATAGGATTCATCATGATCCGTTGTTCCATGGGAAGCAGCACCTACACTAGTAACGTTTAAAAGATCTCCATCGGGGTCATCATCGTTTTCAAGAACTGTTATCTGATTATGTACTGAATCTTCCTGAACAGTTGCAGTATCATCAACTGCTGTGGGCGGATCATTACTACCCCCAACCGTAAGAGAAACTGTCGCCGTATCAGTCGCATCAGATTCATCACGTATTGTATAACTAAATTGATCAGAACCGGCATAATCAGGATCAGGCGTATAATACACATAATCAGCGGTATAGGATGATGTCCCATGTAACGGCTGGGTGGCCCCCGTAATATCAAGATCATCACCGTCGATATCATCATCATTAGCAAGCACATCAATCTTATTATCCATTGAATCCTCCTGAACAGTTGCAGTATCATCAACCGCAGTGGGCGGATCATTTACTGGATCTACAGTGACAAAAACGGTTGCAGTATCTGTTCCGCCGTTTCCATCAGAAACCGTATAATTGAACTCATCAGAGCCATGGTAGTTTTCATCCGGAGTATAATACACATAATTAGCATCATAACTTGTAGAACCATGATCCGCATCAGTCACACCGGTAATAGAAAGCATATCCCCATCGATATCATCATCATTTGGGAGAACATCGATTTGGTTATTATTGGAATCCTCAGAAACCGTTGCAACATCATTTTTTGCATTAGGCGCGTCATTCACTGGATTAACTGTGACAAAGACAGTGGCGGTATCGGTTCCCCCGTTGCCATCTGATACCGTATAGGTGAAATCATCTGATCCATGATAATTTTTATCTGGTGTGTAATAGACATAACTTTCATCATACGAGGTAATTCCATGGTCAGCATTTGACACTGATACTATTGAAAGAGGATCACCATCAATGTCATCATCATTTGCCAGAACAACAATTTGGTTGTCAGCTGAGTCCTCTTCAACAGTTGCTGAGTCATCGATTGCTTGTGGTGGGTCATTGACGGCAGTAACGGTTACGGACACGGTTGCGGTATCTGTTCCCCCGTTGCCATCGCAAATCGTGTAGGTAAAGGAATCAGTTCCATAGTAGTTGGTATCTGGTGTGTAATAACAATATGATCCATCATGTGAGGAGCTGCCATGAGAAGGCTGCGTAACTGAATCAATGGTAAGGGGGTCTTCGTCGATATCATCATCATTGGCAAGAACATCGATTCTATTATTCATCGAGTCTTCTGAAACCGTAATTGTATCATTATCCGCATCAGGAATATCATTGATAGAGGTAACAGTGACAAAAATAGTTGCACTATCGGTTCCTCCATTGCCATCGGAGATGGTATACGTGAATTCATCGCTGCCATGATAGTTTGCGTTTGGTGTATAGAAGACAGAGATATCAGTATGCCATGCTGATCCATGCAGTGGTTCTGTGATTGAAACCACGGTTAATGTATCTGCATCTGGATCATTATCGTTTTCAAGCACATCAATCTGATTATCCACGGAATCCTCAGAAACCGTTTTTGAATCATTGACTGCAGTTGGGGGATCATTTGTTCCTCCCACGGTCATAAAAACAGTTGCCGTATCACTGCCGCCATTCCCATCAGTAATGGTATAGTTAAACTCATCGGGACCATTATAATCGGGATCTGGTGTGTAATACACAACAGTAGAGTTGTGACTTGCCGTTCCATGATCCGGCTGAGTGACACTAGTAATTTCTAATGTATCTCCATCAATATCATCATCGTTGGTAAGCACTTCGATTTCGTTATCTGTGGAGTCCTCAGTGGCTGAGGCATAATCATCAACAGCATTTGGCGGATCGTTTACTGATGAGACGGTCACCGTTACAGAAGCGGTATCACTTCCCCCATGTCCGTCATCGATGGTGTAATTAAATCGGTCGGTTCCATGGAAGTTCGGATCAGGGGTATAATAGACATAATTTCCTTCTTCTGCTGATGCCGTTCCATGCTCGGGATCGGAAACAGAACTTATGGTGAGATCATCACCATCGACATCCTCGTCATTTGCCAGCACATCAATCTGATTATCCACGGAATCCTCAAGTACACTTGCGGAGTCATTAACCGCTATCGGATCATCATTAATGCCGGTGACTGTTACATACACGGTTGCACTGTCTGTACCTCCATTGTTGTCCGTGATAGTGTAACTGAATTGATCAGCCCCACTATAGTTTGGATCAGGAGTATAAAACACATATTCGGAATTATGACTGGCATTCCCATGCGCTGGTGTGGAAACATCAGTGATTTCGAGAGCATCGCCATCGACATCTTCATCATTGGCTAGAACATCAATCTGATTATCAGAAGAATCTTCATCAACTGTTGAGTAATCATCATCTGCAACAGGCCGATCATTTACTGAGGTCACGGTGATATATACGGTTGCCGTGTCAGTCCCCCCATTGCCATCAATGATGGTGTAGTTGAATTGATCTGATCCATAAAAGTTCCGATCAGGTGTATAATAGACCATAGTTTCTGAATAATTCGAGGCACCATGATTTGGTTCGGTAACCGATACAATTGTGAGTGTGTCTCCATCTGCATCTGTATCATTTTCAAGCACGTCAATTGCATTGTCCTCTGAATCTTCCTCAACGGTGCTGGTATCATCGTTTGCGATAGGGATATCGTTGACTGGAGTTACAGTCATATAGACGGTTGCGGTATCATATCCACCATTGCCATCCGTGACGGTGTAGGTAAAATTGTCCGGTCCGTTGTAGTTGTTTTCTGCAGTATAATATACATAAAACCCATCGGTTGATGAACTTCCATGATCAGGTTGGGTCACTGAATCAACGGTAAGATCATCGCCATCGACATCCTCGTCATTTGCTAGAACATCTACACGGGTATCTGAATCCTCAGGGACACTTTTTGAATCATCATTTGCAGTTGGTGGATCATTTACGGCAGTTATGGTAAGATGGACTGTTGCGATATTAGAATCAATATCTCCATCATTGGCTTTGTAGG
Organism: uncultured Thermoplasmatales archaeon; assembly: GCA_964612945.1. GTDB lineage: Archaea > Thermoplasmatota > E2 > DHVEG-1 > DHVEG-1 > CAZTFR01. The sequence goes on along the minus strand of CAZTFR010000022.1, from coordinate 6,480 downwards.
TGAAGGAATCTGAGCCAGTATAGTCAGCATCTGGTATATATGTAAAGGATCCATCGCTATTGAAACTAGTAAGCGTCCCATGACTGGGATCGCTAACTTTAATGGCGGTGAGAGTATCGCTATCTGCATCGGTATCATTTTCGAGGACACCCGGTGCTGCAACCGAAAGTTCGGTGTCTTCACTAGTCGTATAGGAGTCATCATTGGCAATTGGTTCATGGTTTGTGGTAAATGACCAGATTTCTGATTGATTAGTGAATTCTCCGTCATCAGCTATGGCGTACCAGGTGTAGGTGGTACCATACTGGTTGGCATCAGACCATACTGTCGATGCAGTACCCGATCCACCAGTCACCAAATCAGTACCAATCACACTATCATCACTGGCATCATAAAAAGAAACCGTGAGATCATTACCATCAGCATCAAACACCTCAACAGAAATCGTCGGAGAAGGCACCACCCGCGTTGCACCATCAGATGGATTTGGATTGGTTGGCTTATCTGGTGGACCATTTGGTTGACTTGTTGTGGTAAATGACCATGTATCAGATTGACTGGTAAATTGTCCATCATCTGAGATGGCATACCATGTATAGGTAGTACTATATTGATCTGCATTTATCCATACTACGGAAGCAGTACCGCTTCCGCCAGCAACGGTATCAGAGTCAATGAAAGTATCATCACTGGCATCATAAAAACGAACCGTGAGATCATCACCATCAATATCAGACACATCAACAGACAGGGTAGGACTTAACGGTACATCAGTTGCCCCATCAGCAGGACTCGGATTCGAAGGTGCATCTGGAGGATCATTACGAGGACGAA
>CAZTFR010000022.1:0-5546 GCA_964612945.1 uncultured Thermoplasmatales archaeon | reverse complement strand
CCTTAATTGCCGTAAGCGAATCACCATCCGCATCGGTATCATTATCAAGCACACCAGGTGCGGGAATGGTAAGAAGGGTGTCTTCGTTTGTTGAGTACTCATCATCATAGGCGACTGGTTTGAAGTTAATGGTAAATGACCATGTATCTGATTGATTGGTCAGCTGGCCATCATCTGCAACGGCATACCAACTATAGGTGACACCATACTGATCGGCATCAGACCATACTGTCGATGCAGTACCCGATCCACCAGTCACCAAATCAGTACCAATCACACTATCATCACTGGCATCATAAAAAGAAACCGTGAGATCATTACCATCAGCATCAAACACCTCAACAGAAATCGTCGGAGAAGGCATCACCCGCGTTGCACCATCTGCAGGCGTAGGATTACTCGGTTTATCAGGTGCAGAATTAGGAGCAGTACCTGTTGTAAACGACCATGTATCTGATTGATTGGTCAGCTGGCCATCATCTGCAACGGCATACCAACTATAGGTGACACCATACTGATCGGCATCAGACCATATCACTGATGCAGTACCGGATCCTCCGGTAACTGTATCAGAATCTATCAGAGTACCATCACTGGCATCATAAAACCAAACAGTAAGATCACTCGTATCAATATCTGAGACGTCTACTGAAAGTGAGGGGCTAATTGGGACATTTGTCGCGCCATCAGCAGGACTCGGATTCGAAGGTGCATCTGGAGGATCATTACGAGGACGAACCGTAATAAACACGGTCGCAACATTGGAATCAACATTCCCATCATTGGCCTTGTACGAAAAGCTATCCTCCCCATGATAATCAGGATCTGGATCATAATTAAACGACCCATCGCTATTAAACTCTGTAAGCGTTCCATGACTCGGATCACTCACCTTAATTGCCGTAAGCGAATCACCATCCGCATCGGTATCATTATCAAGCACACCCGGACTGGGAATGGTAAGTAGTGTATCTTCATTTGTACTGTACGAGTCATCATGGGCAACAGGGGCATCATTTTCTGAGGTGACGGTGATGGTTACTTCTGCGATATTTGAGAGATCTGTTCCATCGTCTGCTTGATAGGTGAATAAATCGGTTCCATGAAAATCTGTATCTGGAGTGTAAGTAAATGAGCCATCAGAATTTAGGGTAAGTGTTCCGTTGCTAACATCATCAACAAGGTTTGATGTTAAAACATCATTTTCGCTATCCGTATCATTTTCAAGAACACCAGGCGGGTCAACAGAGAGTGTCACGTCCTCTGATGTGGTGTAGAAATCATCATTGGCTACGGGTGCATCATTGATCGGTCGAATGGTTAAGTTCACTTGTGCAATATTGGAGTCATCAGTGCCATCATTGGCCTTGTAGGTGAAACTATCATCTCCATAGTAATCAGGTTCGGGATCATATTCAAATGATCCGTCACTATTAAACTGCGTGAGTGTCCCATGTGAAGGATCAGTCACTTTTATTGCTGTGAGACTATCTCCTTCTACATCGGTATCATTATCAAGAACTCCAGGGCTGGGAACAAAGAGCAGAGTGTCTTCATTTGTACTGTATGAATCATCATTGGCGACAGGGGCATCATTGATTGGTGTAACTGTAACATTGACCGTTGCGGTATCAGTTCCTCCGTTATTATCAGTGATGGTGTAGTCAAAGGTGTCATCGCCATTATAATTTGTGTCGGGGGTATAGTAGACATAATCGCCATCGGTTGAGGAACTACCATGTAAGGGGTCGGTAACTGTTTCAATGGTGAGTGGGTCGTTATCAGGGTCGGTATCGTTTGCAAGGACATCAATTTGATAGTTTTGTGAGTCCTCAGGAACATCTGCTGTGTCATCTTCAGCAGTAGGTGGGTTGTTTGCACCAGCATCCTCATAGGCATATACGTTTCCGTCTTGTGAGGTAAAAAAGAGAATGCTGTTTGCTATTGCTGGTGAACAACGGACATAACTTCCAGTTGTTATTTGCCAAATGAGCACTCCCGTATCCGCATTGAGACAGTAGAGAGAATAATCATCTGATCCAAAGTAAACTTTGTTTACAGTTTCATTAACAGAGAGTGAGGGTGAAGAGGAAATGTCAGCACCTGTTGGATAGTTCCAGTTGAATGAACCCGTGTCAGCGTCAAGACAATAAAGGGAGTTATCATCTGATCCAATGTAGACCATTCCATTTGCAACTGCAGGTGATGAGCTGACATCAGCCCCTGTGGTATAATCCCAGATGAATCCTCCTGTTTCTTCATCAACACAGTGTATCTTGTTGTCATCAGATCCAATAAAGACTCTTCCATCAGCAACACTCGGGGATGAGGTGATGTCGCCACCGGTCGTGTATTGCCAGAGGAATTCACCGGTGTCAGCATCAAGACAGTGCAATTTATCATCATAGGAACCTACGTAGACTTTTCCGTTGACCACAGCAGGTGATGAAGAGATAAGTCCACCGGTAAGATAATCCCAAATGTATTCTCCGGTTTGGGCGTTGAGACAATAGAGTCTCCTATTGATTGATCCAAAATAGACCTTATCATTGACAACGGTAGGTGAATTGTAGATAGCAGAGTTGGGATAGTCCCATTCTAAATCTCCACCGGTCGCATTAAGACAGTAGAGAGTGCCACCTGTTGACCCAAAATAGACTTTCCCATCGTAGACCGCAGGTGATGAATACCCTACGTTTGTCCCTGTTGGATAATTCCAGAGTTCTGATCCATCGGAGGCATCAAGACAGTATATTTCTGCAGATTTCTTGGTAATATACACCCTATTTGACCAGACAGCCGGTGATGAATCAAGTGCTGTTCCAAGGGTGGTCAACCATTTTTGGTTGTCAGTATCGGGCCCATCAGAATCAGTTGTACCGGAATGAGCAGGATCATGGCGGAACATCAACCAAGAGCTTTCAAATCCATTTAAGGAAACAATAGGTTCATCTGGTTGGCTCTCATTGTTTTTATTGAGACGGATCTTTATGACCCGAATTGTTTCTTGAACTTGCTCATATTTCTCTTTTAGACGATTGCTTGCAAGAGGAGTTGCACCAATGACTGAAAAGGTAGTGAACACTAACATTATACTTACGAAAAAGACTCCAAATTTGTTTTTCATCAAATCCCCCATATTCAATTTCTTTGGTGGTTTGTTTAATTCTATAGTTATTTTTAGCGTATTGTGAATATATAAAGCTTTCTATTTAGATTAATTATTTTAACCATATTAATAGATATTTTTTTATTGTTTTGGCCAACTTTAAAAGGATAATGAAAAAAAGTATATTGTTTCCAATTTTTTTCAACTGAAGCGTGATTGGATGAGCTTTGAAGGAGTCGCAGAGGGACTGGTTGCGCCAATATTTAGGTAGAAGAGGGTGTAGTTGGGGTTGTCGAGGAGTAGATTTTCGTTGTTGTAGGCATAGAGGCTGAGTTTGTAGATGCCGGAGGGTGTTTCGTTGAAGAAGGCTGAATAGCCGTCTGATCTGTTGTCATCAGTGATTTGAATGGTGATATTGGCTAGTTGGTTGTAGGCTTCGAAGATGACGGTGTCGACGTGCGTGGTTCGTGGAGTTGCTTTGATGATAAGATCGATGTTTCCTAGGATGAGTGAGATTTTTATGTATTCGAGGAAGGGGATGAAGAGGAATGATTCGTTGAAGGAGAGAAAGCGGAAGTAGATGCGTCCGGGTTTGTAGTTGGCAAAGGCGATATGTTGTTGGATAGTGATGAGGTACGGTGTGCTTCGGTTGCTTTGGAGTTGGTCGCTGTCTTGTGTAAGTGCGGTGATGTTGTAGGTTCCGGTGAGGTTGTAGGCGTAGGGGATTGTCACAGGTGTTGTGGTGGTGTATGGGCCGAGCCAGTCTGTGCTGTTTCCGTCCCCCCAGTCAATTTTGTAGGAGACATCATCACCATCAGGGTCGATTGCGATGAAGGTGAAGTTGTAGGCTATTGTGATGCCGCCGGTGGTGGGTCCGGTAATGCGTGGTGGTGGCGGTGGGGTATCACGGGTGTAGTTGGTGGTGGTGAACTGCCAAAGTGGACCAGTGGTTGTATTTTGTTTGTTGTCTTCTGCAATGATGTGCCAGTAATAGGTGGTGTTGCGGGTGAGGGGTCCTGCTTGATAGGTGAGATGAGCCTGGTTTGCAGGGTAGGGCCCGATGGTGGTTATGAGTGGTGGGGGGGTGCTATTTCCAAGGTAGATGCCGTAGGTGACAGTATTGTTTTGGTCAGGGTCTCCGCTGTCCCATTCAAGCAGGGGGACTACACTTGTGTTGATGGATTGGTTTGCAGGGGTCGGATTTGTTGGTATCGTGGGTGATGTGTTGTTTTGTGAGAGATGGCTTTCTGCTAGAAGCATGATAGGTGATATATCGCTCTGTTCTTGTTGGGGGGGTAATGAAGCTGCAGTTGAGGTAAAAATAAGAAGTATACTGAACAGTACGCAGAGAAATGGTTTGGTTTGCATGAGATTGCACCAAAGGTTATGCATTATTTTTTTTGTTATATGTAATTTAATATTTAGGTATTTATAAAACTTTCTATTTTGAATAGGTCGGGTGTAGTCCTAAAAATGATGTGTTTTTGATATGAAAAAGAGTATGAGATGGTCTATTTGGTGTGGTGTTTGCTCCAGCGGACGCGGCGGGGAATGCGTTTGAGGTTGAGCATGTTTTTTTGGCATTTGCTTTTGCAGAAGTAGTAGACGGTGCCGTCTTTTGCGACGTAGAGTTTGCCGGTGCCTGGTTCGATGGTGTTGCCGCAGAAGGTGCAGGTGCGTTGTTCGACCATGGTTATCGAGGTCCCCCGAGTCGTTTTGCTTCTCGTTGTGTTTCGTTGAGCATGAGGATGTCGCCGAGTCTGATGGGTCCCATGACGTTTCGGGTGATGATTTTTCCTTTGTCTCGGCCGTCGAGGACGCGGACTTTGACTTGATAGGCTTCGCCTGCCATGCCGGTGCGGGCGATGATTTCTACGACTTCACAGGGTGTTCCTTCAATCATAGGTCATTTTACTCTTGTTTTTTGACTGCGGATAGTTTTTTTGTTAGATTGTCGAGGGTGTCTTTTTCTTTGCCGAGATCCATGACGGCGACAGCGGTGGTGGGGACGATGAGTCCGGCGGCGGCGCCGAGTTCTTGTTTGCTGGGGATGTAGGTGTAGGGGATCTTTTTTTCTTCGCATAAGAGTGGCATGTGTGCGAGTATTTCTTCAGGGTTTACGTCTTCGGCCATGACGACGAGTTTTGCTTGTCCTCGTTCTACTTGTTTGGTGGTTTCGTTTGCTCCTTTTGCGATTTTGCCGTTGTCTCGGGCTTTTTCTATTATTTCATAGGCTAGATCTTGCAGTTCTTTTGATGTTTGAAATCGGACATACATGGGCATGTGGTGGTAAGCCTCCATAATGCTTTTTTTGGTGTGGTTTCCCATCTGGGAATGTAGAAGTGGGAATACAGGGGGTGTATAAAAAGGTTTTTCACCTGTAAGTAGTTCCGAAAGTAACTGGAGAAAGACCTTTTTATTAAAGATTTTTAGCATA
>CAZTFR010000021.1:0-29702 GCA_964612945.1 uncultured Thermoplasmatales archaeon | reverse complement strand
ATCGATATCTGTGAACGTGAAGGAGTTGAAGTAGTATTAACAGGACATACTCATTTTAATCATGTATATGATAGAGATCAAAAACCTTATTTTCCATATTATTGGGACAACGGGAAAAAAATTGATGACCCGATACATTCTAATGATGTTCGAAAAACAATGTATCTACAAACAGAAGACTGTGGGAAAGATCATGCTTCTTATCGAGAAATCGAAATTGAAGAAGATGATGTAATAATCCATATGGGAAAAAGCATTTATAATCTGTTAAATGGGTATTTAACCGGACCCGCTAATATTCAAGTTTATGATCAAATTGGTAACCATGTAGGTCTAGATGAGAATAACAAAATAGAATGTGAAATACATGGTGCTACATATGGAAAACTTGATACAGGAGAAAAATTTGTTTCTTTATATTTTGGATTAAATGATTACAAAATAGAAATTGAGGGAATCGATGAGGGAGAAATATCTTTATCTTTTAATGTTATTATGCAAGATGGTAATATAACTCAGTTTCAATATGAAAAAATATTTTTAACAGAACACACAAGAGCAACTTTATACGTATATAAAGAGTTAACAGATAAGAAGTTGTATATTGATTATAATAATGATGGAAAAATCGATGAAGAACTATTTTCTATTAAGAGGTAATTTATTAAATTAAAAACCTGCAAGTGAGGATATAAGATGGGAAAAAAAATCTTGACTATAATAATTATCTTTCTGCTATTGATTGGTATTTTTTGTGGATGTGTCGATGTATATGAAAGATCACCTGTAGAATACATCTCAATTTCACCTAATGGGGCTTACCTAGCATCTGTTGATTTGGAAGGAATGCTTCAGATTTGGAATATTTCAAATGGAGAAGTAACCTATTCTAAAAAGAATTTTTATATGAGACCTTCTTGGTTACCAGATGGAGAACATTTTATTCTGTTATCTGAAGATAAAACAGAGGTTTACAAATCTTCATCAGGTGATTTAATTATGAATTTGTCGGGTTCTCTCTTTCCAAAAAGTTGGTCATTGGATAAAAAAATCATTCTAACTACTAATGGTTCAGAAATTATCCTATGGAATGATTCATTTTTTAAAATAAAGACCATTAATATCACAGAGCAAATTAAATCAATATCTTTGTCATTAGATGGGACGAAGATTTGTTACTTTCCTAGAGATAATGGTCATTTACCAAAGATTTTAAATATTTCAGATGGGAACATATCTATTGTTTTAAAAAGCAATGGTAGAAAATTGAGTAGCATTTTAAATTGTTATAATTTATATTGGTGTAAGGATGGATATCAGATTTCAACCCTGGTAGATTATTTGAACGATAGGGGCAATATTACGTTTTATTCATGGAATACTACTAGCAGTTTAATAATTAATAATATAACTTACCCGTATGTTGTAAGTGATGCCTGTCTTTCACCGGATTGTACGAAATTTATTTATGCCGACACAATTAAAAAAGATATAACGATGGTTGATATAACTTCTAAAAAAATAATCGATTCTTTTAACATTTCAAAAAAAAGTGTCAGATCAGTCGACTGGTCTTTAGATGGTAGTCTAATTGCTGCGGGTAGTAATGATGGCATTATCAAAGTCTGGGATGCCGAAACAGGAGAACTCATACAAACACTCCTCACACCAAAAGACCACAGAGTCCCCATATAACCGTTATGTAACTATCCCTAACGTTGTATAATTGGTAACAGCAGGCTAACCGTAATTAGTTCTGTTTAAATCGTCGTAGCTGCTGCTGTTCTTGATTTTAGCTATAGAACCGTATTTGAAATCATAGCCGACGTTAACGATGCCAATAGAGCTCATAAATATACCAAAATGAATTAACCCATTATAAATGATAAATGGATTGCCCTAAATAACTTTCTCAATTTAATCTGAAAAACTTTCGTACCTTTTCAGAGAGGAATAACTAATAGTTTTTCGCAACCTCTTCAATATCTCCTATCTTTATAGGAATCGTTCGCAATAATTCACCTCTCGTATTAATGCTGAATCGTCTTTTTTTTTATTTTCAAAGGTAAGTATTTACTCAAATATTCAGAACATTCTGGATTGTGATAAAAGAGGGAGTCATTCAATCGACTACTTTTTTTGAATTAATGCCATTCCTCCGCTGAATGCTGCTTTGTTGACTTTAATGTATTGTAGTGGTATATTTTCAAGAATTGTTTTCTCAAGAATTGTATCTTTGAATGGTATGATATCTGCAGCTGCTAATGCACCCAGCATCACAATATTTTTTGTAATTACTGCGCCTGCTTCTTTTGCGATCTTTAGAGCATCGATTTTATAGAGTTTGGCTTTCGACTGAAGTTCTTTGTATACCGTATCAAGTTTAGGGTATTCCTCTCCACCAACCGATACTGTAAAGGGTATTACGGGGTTGATATCGGTGATAATTTTCGTGTTTTTATGTGCGTATTGTATGTTTCTGAGTGCCTCTACTGGTTCCATACTAAGGATTGCATCAGCTTGGCCGAAGGGAACAAGTGGACCGGAGACATCACCCATACGTACTGTACAGATGACTGCGCCTCCTCGTTGTGCCATGCCATGAACTTCAGAGACAAACACGTTAACATCCGCATTTACTGCTGCTTTTCCCAGGATGTTTGCTGCAGTGATGACTCCTTGTCCGCCTACTCCAGTGAGGACGATGTTTGTTTTTGTCATTTTATTGTTCCTCCTGTGCATGTATGGCTCCAAATGGGCAGACTTGGACGCAGTTTCCACAGCCGTTACATTGTGTTTCATCGATGTTGACACTTCCATCGTCTCCATAGTAAAAGGCAGGACAGCCGAATCGTCCGATACAGGTTTTGCATCGTTTGCATTCTTCCTGGTTGATTTTATACCGGGTGACGGTTTCTCCTTTTTTTCTTTGTGCTGCAAGATCTAAGAGGATGCAGGGTGATTTGCTGACGACCACACTTGGTCCTTTGTGATCAAGGGCTCGTTTGTAGGCTTCTGTGGTTTCTTTTATGTTGTTTGGATCCACAATTTCAATGTGCTCAATACCACAGCCTTTGACGACATCTTCGACTTTGATGAGCCGGGCGGGTCTGCCCATGCCATCATATTCTGTTCCCGGATGGGGTTGATGTCCGGTCATTGCGGTGGTACGGTTATCAAGAACCGTGATAGTGACGTCATGGTTATGATGTACCGCATCAATAATGGGCGGGATGCCAGAGTGGAAAAAGGTGGAGTCTCCCATAAAGGAGATGATTTTTTGATCAGTTGCAACAGCAAGTCCACAGGCGGTTCCCGCGTTTGATCCCATGCAGAGCAAAAGATCTGCCATCTTCAAAGGCGGTGCCTTTCCAAGGGTGTAACATCCAATGTCCGTGGGGTACACAACGTCTTGTTTTCCCACTGCTTTTTTTACGGCATAATAGGTTGCTCGATGAGGGCATCCTGGACAGAGTGCTGGTGGTCTGCTTGGTAAGGTTGTCTTGGCCTGTTTTGGCTCTGCGTAAGGGGATTTTTTTGAAAGAATTTTTGCAAGACCTTCTGCAACGATATCTGGTGTGTATTCATAGAGACGGGGGAAATGATCGGTTGTTTTTCCAAGGATTTTTACGTCAGATTGGATGTCATAGGCAAGTGCTTTGAATTGGTTTTCAAGAATGGGTTCGAGTTCTTCAACGATGATGATTTGTTTGCATTTTTTGATGAATTGATGGCACATTTTTTTGGGCAAGGGATGTGTCATGCCAAGTTTGAGAATGAAAACATCAAGGTTCATGTCTTCGGCGACTTCTTTGACATAATTATACGAGACGCCGGAGGTGACAATGCCGGTATCGGTTGGGTTTCCCATTTTTTGAATCTCATTGAATGGTGATTGTTCTGAGATTTTTTCGGCTTCTTTGAGTTTTTCCAAAAGCACAGGATGACGTGCACGGGCAGTTACGGGAACGGTCACCAGAAGGGGGTCTCGTTTGAAGTGTCCTTTGAGTTGTGGCTGTCTCATTTTTTTGTAGGTGATAGGCCCGCGGGCGTGATTCAGCCGCGTGGTCGTGCGTAGGAGGAGTGGAAGTCCGAGTTTCTCGGAGATGTCAAATCCGATCCGGGTCATCTCTTTGGCTTCCTGCGGGGTGGTGGGTTCAAGCATAGGTGCACTGGAAAAGAGAGCATAATAGCGGTTGTCCTGTTCATTTTGTGAGCTGTGACAATATGGGTCGTCTGCAGAGACAATGATGTGTCCGCCGCGGCAGCCGACGTAGGTGTAGGTCATAAAGGCGTCACTTGCGACGTTGAGGCCGACATGTTTCATACAGGTAAGAGCGCGAAGACCACTGAAGCTTGCCGCTGCGGCAACCTCTAGAGCCACCTTTTCATTGGTGGAATATTCAAAATAAAATTGGTGTTTTTTGTTCTCTTTTGTTGTCTTTCGGGCGATTTTTGAAAAGGTATCTGCTATTTCAGAGCTGGGTGTACCCGGGTAGGTGGTGACAACATCGACCCCTGCTTCAAGTGCCCCTCGGGTGATCGCTTCGTTTCCAAGGAGCAGTGTTTTTTTGCCTGGTTTTTCCTGTGTGATTCCAAACATATGAGATCCCCATGATAATGTAAAAAGGTAGGCGTGTGTTGACCCGTTGTGGTGTAAATGGGAGTTGCATATAAATCTAACGAAGGATGAAAAGAGAAAAACAATGCATTTTAAGAGAGATATTTCAGGTTTTTTCTCGAAGAGATGATACCGTACGACGTTTATTTTTTCTTTTGTTTTTTCTCCTTAAAACAGGGTATTTTTTTATAGCGGTAAATGGGTATGTGGATACGTACAGGGATATTCATCTGCGAAAAAGGTACTTAAAAGTGCAGTAAATTCTTGGTGGTGGAAGGAATTGTGCTGGTAGTTGTTTTGCATCCCATCCCTCCTAGTGAGACCAGCCTTCCTTCTTTTTTTCTCCTTGATGGTTTTTTTCTTTGAAAAGCGATATGTTTTTGTACTGACTTTGCGATATGGTTTTTGGTAGGAGAGAGCATTGTTCTTTTCTGCGTGACTCATTATGGGAGGTTGCGTAGATAACGGGGTCTCTTTGATACCTTATTGTTTGTACGCATACTGACAGATGATGGAGGGATATCGCTCGATGGATACACCGCGAATGGTCTATGTGGAAGGAAAACCAGTGCCACGTCAAGTTCCCCTCTTTGAGGAGCTGGAAGACGGTGCTTTGATTCCGTATGAGGATGAAGAATAAGAAGAAATAACTGTGCTGTATTCATTTTGTTTTTTTTTTTGTTGGTAATTGATATAAGGTTTTGGTGTATGTTGTTTTTGATATGAAGCATGTGGCGTTAAGTGTTGCCGGTTCTGATTCTTCTGGTGGTGCGGGTGTGCAGGCAGATGTAAAATCCTTTCAGTTTACTGGTGTTCATGGATGTTGTGTCCTTAGTTGTGTGACCGCGCAGAACTCGCAGGGTGTCTCACAAATATTTCGTATGCCTGTGGATATGATTTCTGATCAGGTAGAGGCCGTGTTTTCTGAGTACCCGATTCATGTGGCAAAAACCGGGATGCTTTTTGATGCAGAAATTGCAGGTATTGTTGCCGACTGTTTTGAAGATCATCATCTTCGTCCGGTGGTTGATCCAGTGATGGTAGCAACAAGTGGTGACATCTTGGCGGCATCGTCGTTTGTATCTCTTTTGAAGAAACGACTGCTTCCTCAGTCATTCATGGTGACAGCAAATATTCCTGAGGCAGAAACGTTGACAAAAACATCGATTACCTCTGTTGAAGAGATGAAAAAAGCGTGTAGACTGCTGTATCCTTTCGGAAGCAAGTATGTTCTCATAAAAGGGGGTCATCTACCTACTGATTCTGTGGTGGATATGTTGTATGATGGGAAGAAGTATTGGGAATGGTCCCTTCCGCGTTTTCCAAATACAAAGGCACATGGATCAGGGTGTAGCTTATCAGCACTCATCACCGGCTATCTCGCTCGAAAGTGTAAACCCGCTGAAGCAGTTGAAAAAGCAAAGTATGCCGTATGGAGCATGATTGCAGAGGGCTACCGCTTTGGAAAAGGACCAGACGTCCTCAATCACAACCCCTCTTTTGTTCTTCCCAACTCTCTATCTGATGCCTCTCAGGTAAATATTTGGCAGCAATTGAAAAAAGCAGTATTACATCTCGAAGCGTTTCTCCCGGCCTCACATGTCGCAGAAGTAGGAATAAATTTTGCGTATGCTCAAGAAAAGGCAGAAACGTTTGCTGAGGTCTGTGCAGTAGACGGTCGTATCACTCGAAAGGGTAATCGTGTGCAGAGATGCGGAGATCTAAAGTTTGATTGCTCAAGACATGTTGCGCGAGTGGTGCTTGCCGCAATGGCGTATGATCCACACATGCGCTCTGCACTCAACATACGTTACGCAAAAAAAACCATTGCCCGTTGTAAAAAAAAGAAGCTACGGGTAAGCTCTTTTGATCGAAACGATGAACCAACTACCGTCTCCTCAACTATGGAATGGGGGGCAACACAGGCCATTCAATCACTGGGATGTATGCCTGATGTCATCTATGATGAAGGCGCCGTTGGTAAGGAACCGATGATTCGGATACTTGGAAAGAACCCGGATGATGTGTTATCTAAACTAAAAAAACTTGTGAAATAATCGCTGTTTTATAGAGAGAGACAGGGAAAATTATTTATATAAATTGGAACATCCCAATCAGGCTTAGAACCACTGAAATAACAGGGAGGTATAAGTACTATGACTGCAAAAGATGAAGGAAACGAAGAAAACGTGATCTTTATAGGAAACAAACCGCCGATGAGCTATGTTCTCGCCGTTGTCACTCAGTTTAATAGCGGCTCAAACGAAGTCGTCATTAAAGCACGCGGACGAGCGATCAGCAGAGCGGTTGATGCAGCAGAAATCACCCGAAACCGATTTGTCACCGAAGCAAAAGTCAAAGATATACGAATCGGAACAGAATCTATCACAAACGAAGAAGGACGAACGTCAAACGTCTCATCTATTGAGATATCACTTGCGAAGTAAAAAACCTGCAACCACATATTCTTCTGGGTTCTAAAAGTTCGGTTGCTTCGCACCCCTTCTTTTCTCTTTTTTTAGTGTACCTTTTATTCTTCTGTCATCCCGTTAGTTGAAATGATAAACCCTTTGGTCTGTTTTCTCCACTCAGCCCATTTCATGAGAAGAGGAGGAAGCACAAAGATAGCGGTAAGATAAGAATACACGATGGTCATCGCAGTGATAACGCCAAATTGTTGCTCCGGTGGCAACGGTGCTAAAATTAGCATCCCAAACCCAGCGGCAGTGGTCAACGCTGCGATAAACAAGGCACTACCGGTATGCGTCACCGTTTTTGAAACAGCACCGGGGATATCACCATATCGATCCACGGTCAGGCGAAAGCGCTGGATAACATGAATGCCAAAGGCAATACCAATACCAATGTTAAGACTCGTCACCATCACCGTCATAATGTTAAACGAGTACCCCATAAAATAAATGGAACCTACAATCCAGATAATAGAGACACCAACAGGAATTACTGAGATGAGTCCCAAAAGCACATTCCGAAACACAAGCATGAGAATTAACGCGGCAAGAAGAACAGAGAGAGCCGTAGACCAGATCTGACTTTCCGTCATGGAATCCATAATAGAATAAATCGCAGAGCTAGATCCAGTGACAATGGCTTCTGCATCGCCATAGTCTGCCATATCCTGAACAAGGGTTTCATGAAGAATTTCTGATATCTCTACCGAATCATCCTCTGTGTACGACCCGCTGATGTAAATACGAAGTACTGTTGCCGTGTAGGTTTCTTTTTCTTTATGAAGAATATTTCGCGTCTCCATCATATACTCCTCATGATCATACAAATAATCATACACTGCCTTGACATCCGCATCAGTCTGTGGAATCCCTGCAGCATTAATATGAAAGAGAGACGCAAGCGATGCATTATCCCGCACTGCTTTTCTAATAAGAGAAAAAATGGATTCCTGCTTGGGTTCACCCGAAGGAGTCTTTGTCACAAACTGGTCATCTTTGAGGTTTTCATAGGTGTCTGCAATGCCGATGAGTGTTGCAACTGATGCAACAGATCCTTCGATAAGAATATACTCCTGCGTCTCACTTGCCGAAGGAAAATAGGTCTCAATATCTGTAAAAATTGCAAGCGCCTGATTTCCCTCCGGGAGAAAATCATTCATATCAAAGGTGGTATCCACCTGCATGGCACCAATTCCCATAACAATGGTGATACCAATAGTAGCGGCATAGATTGCTTTTCGTTGCCGTAAAATAAACCCTGCCAGTTTACCCATATTGCGCTCCAAGGAAAACGTTTTATTGTTCGATGAGCTGAGACCCTCGATCTTGTTTCTATCTAGAAGATACCGGGCTGCCATTTGAAAGGTAAGGGCAGTGAGAAGTGTGTAAATAATGCCAAATGCACAGAGAAGCCCAAAATCCCGTAACGGTGGAATACCTGCAGTTAAAAATGACAAAAACGCAATCACCGTTGTTAACGTCGCAAGAAAAATAGCAGTACCAATATCCTGAATAGAAGCACTAATGGCAGCTCCTACGGTTTTCCCCTCAGATAACTCTGCGTTATAGTTATGAAACAGATGCACCGAATAATCCACACCAAGACCCATTAACAGGGGAACAATTGCTACCATCATCATGTTAAAACTAATCCCCAACAGCACCATCGTGCCAAACAGCCAAATAATGGAAATACCCAGACTCACCAGAGGTAAAATCACATAAGAAAATCGTTTAAACATCACCAGAAGAATCAAACAGATCACCACAAAAATACTGGGCATAATAATCATATTTGCCTCCATGGTCGCCTCATTCATCTCATACGAGATGATCCCATCACCGGTCACTCTCATAGAAACAGAAGATGCTGCAGCATCCAAATCCCGGATCTGCTGCTCGATTTCCTTACTTACTTCCTCAAGTCTGCCGGAACCACCAAACTCAGAGCCTGAAGAAAAACGTTCTAAAGTGATCATCATAAGTGTTTTACTGGGACCAGATGGTTCTTCATAGTCATTTGAAAGAAAGATAAGAACAGAAGATTTGAGATCATCAAAAAACAAAGGTTTTATGAAAAAAAATGATGACGAGTTTACCTTGTTGGATGAAAGATCTAAATCGATCCATTCCGTGGAAAAACCAAAAGACATATCCATTGAGGAGGAATCATTCAGCTCAACATCATCCATATCAGAAAAACTGCTGATATCCCCTGAGGCAAACATGTTGCTCATAATCATGTTTTGAATTGTTTCAAAGTTTTTTGTGAGGCTATACATAAACGAGGGGAGTTGATAATAGCGCGATCCGATAGAGAAATTTACAAGCTTTGCAGGAAGCTCAAAGGATCCATAGCGGGGGGCAACACCATACTGCTCCAGCTCAGAGCGAGGGAGAATGATGCGTATCGTATTTTTTGAAACATCAAAGACCGCTTCTGCAGCTTCAGGGCTCAAGGAAAGCTGCATATCTGAATCTGAAAGACTCAGGGTAAGATATGGTTTTACCGTAGAGGAGATACTAACCCGCGGAGACTGGATACTTCTGCGGATATTGAGAATATTACGAAATGGACCAGTTCCAATGGTCCATGATGGTTGTTTGGCTTCAGTTTTTACAGCCATCCGAGCTGATATGGTATACCGGATGTCAAAAGGCAAAAAAGGATTTATGGCATTGTCAAAACCAATGTACCATTCCGTTACATTTGTCATTGACGGATCTGCTGCAAGCTCGGTTTCAACCTGAGATAAATCATCCACCACTATTTCAAATATATAGAAGGTTTCATTTTTTTTCATACGACATTCTTTCAGATTAACACTGTTTTTCATCATCCCATTAGGGCGTGGTTCAATATCTTCTTCATCAACAAAACGTAATTGCTCTGTGTTTTCATGCTCAAGAATATCCTGCAGTGCAGTAGCAATTTGTGTCTCAGTACAATTTTCAAGAGGTTGACCATATTCAATGCCACAAATTATATCTACAAAACCTGCAACACTGATTACACTTGTTATGTCATCATGGTGTTGAAGCTCCGATGCAATATGATGCAGTTCTTGAACTGCTTGAGGAGCAGTCACATTAGTGGCATTCTCTGTATCAACAAAGACCATCAACATGGAACCAGATTGCCCAAAATATTCTGTCACACGCTGACTTGCATCAACAATCTCATCATCCGGCATAAAATCCTCTGTTGATGTCTCCATTGAAATGCCTGGAACCAACGAACCCAAACTGATTGTAATCAGAAAAACAACACCAATAACAAACCAAGGTCGCTTTTCTATTGTGTTTCCAAGAAATGTCAGCATATACTTCCCATCTGCTCTGTTGTTTTTGTTGATGATTAATGAAAGAAAACCGTCTTCATTTACATGTATAATTATTTACTTTTTAGTTATATTAGTTTGATTATATTTAAGTATTCCTTCTATAAAGCATGAGATAATACGAAAAAAGAGAAAAAGAGGCGGGGTAATTATACATTTACCATGGTTAATGCTTCTATTGCTGCATTAAATGTGTCACTTGGCCTCATCTCTTTTGATACAAGGTCCTCGTTTGGTTTGTAATATCCTCCAAGATCAACGGGTTTTCCTTGTGCTTCCAGAAGCTCTTTTGTGATAATGTCTTTGTTTTCTGCAAGATTAGATGCGAGTTTCTGGAATCGTGCTTGCAGCTCAGTGTCTTTGGTTTGTTCGGAAAGTGCTTGTGCCCAGTACATGGTAAGATAGAAGTGACTTCCGCGGTTGTCGATTTCGTTGACGACGCGCGAGGGTGATTTATTGGTGAGTAAGAACTGTTCGGTTGCTTCATCGAGTGCTTCTGCAAGGGCGAGGGCTTTGGAATTGTTGGTTTTCGTGCCATAGTGTTTGAGTGAGACTGCAAGGGCGAGGAATTCCCCAAGTGAGTCCCATCGGAGATGTCCTTCTTGTTGGAATTGTTGGACATGCTTGGGTGCACTACCTCCAGCACCGGTTTCGTAGAGTCCGCCCCCATTCATAAGAGGTACGATAGAGTACATTTTGGCACTGGTTCCGACTTCAAGAATTGGGAAGAGATCTGTGAGATAATCACGTAAGACGTTTCCGGTCACTGAAATTGTGTCTTGTGCTTTGGCCATGCGTTCGACGGAAAAGCGAGTGGCCTTCACGGGAGACATAATGTGGATATCAAGGCCGGCGGTATCATGATCTTTGAGGTATCGGTTTACTTTTTTGATGAGTTCTGCATCATGGGCGCGGTCTTTGTCAAGCCAGAACACTGCAGGGTATCCGGTTTCTTTTGCTCTGTTTACCCCCAGTTTCACCCAGTCTTGTATGGGAAGATCTTTGACTTGACAGGCACGCCAGATATCTCCTTGTTCGACCTTGGTTTCCAGAATGGTTTCACCTGATTGTACGATGATGCGAACGGTTCCATCACCGGGGATTTCGAAGGTTTTGTCATGAGATCCATATTCCTCTGCTTTTTGAGCCATAAGACCGACGTTTTGAACGGTCCCCATAGTTTTTGGATCAAACGCTCCATGTTTTTTATTATACTCAACAACTTCTTGGTAGACTCCGGCGTAGCTGCTGTCGGGGATGACAAATTTGGTGTCCTGAAGTTTACCCTCATTGTTCCACATGCATCCTGAGTTACGTATTGTAGCAGGCATCGATGCATCAATGATTGTGTCACTTGGAACATGCAGATTAGTGATGCCTTTGTCTGAATTCACCATAGCAAGTGATGGTCGTTTTTCGTAAGTGGATTGGAGGTCTGCTTCAATTTCTGTTTGTTTTTCTTTCGGAAGCTTTGAAATCTTTGCATACAAGTCTCCCAGCCCATTGTTGGGACTGATGCCGAGTTCTTTGAATGTTGCGGCGTGTTTTTCAAACACGTCTTTAAAGTAGACTGATACGACATGTCCAAAAATGATTGGGTCGGAAACCTTCATCATCGTTGCTTTCAGATGAACGGAGAACAAGATGTTTTTTTCTTTTGCATCCTGCATTTGTTGCTCAAGAAATGCTCGCAGTTGTTTTTTTCTCATCACGGTTGCATCGATGATTTCACCATCGATGAGTGGGAGTTTTTCTTTGAGGGTTTTTGTAGTTCCATCAGATCCGGTAAACTCTATTGTGGCGTTTCCTGCGGTTGCGGTGGTGATGGTGGTGGAGATCTCGTTTGAGCGGAGATCGCCACTAGTCATATGTGCCACGTGTGATTGTGAGTCTGGTTTCCATTCACCCATGGGATGTGGGTTTTGTTTGGCATAGGTTTTCACAGGGCCTGGAACACGTCGATCGGAGTTTCCTTCTCGAAGGACAGGATTGACAGCGCTTCCTTTGATCTTGTCGAATCGTGCTTTTATTTGTTTTTCTTCATCGGTTTTCGGATCCTCTGGATAGTCAGGTATCTTGTAGCCGTGTCCTTGGAGTTCTTTGATAGCTGCTTTGAGTTGTGGGATGGATGCGCTGATGCAGGGGAGTTTGATGACATTTGCCTCCGGTTTTTTTACAAGCTCACCAAGCTCTGCAAGATCATCTGGTTGTCGTTGTTCGGGGGTAAGATATTCGGGGAATCTTGCAGTGATTCGTCCAGCAAGAGAAATATCCCGTGTTTCGATAGTTACTCCTGCTGCGTCGGCGAATGCTTTGACGATTGGAAGAAAAGAATGAGTTGCTAAAGCAGGCGCCTCATCAACTTTGGTATAGATAATCTTCCATTCAGATGTCATCGTGTGTGTTCCTCCATTCATTTGACTTTCTCTGGTTTGTCCGGCATCAGGTATTGAATGTCATCCCAGGGATGCCGGTAGAGTCGTGTTTTCATGCGTTTTTGATCCATAATATGTCCCATAAAGCCAATGCTTCGGCCAAGAACAAACAAGGCGTTGAGGATGCCAAGATCGACGAATTCTCGTACTTCTTCTCTAGTGTATCCAATGCTTCGGAGCATATCGCAACTAAGCACACCAATACAGCCATCTACGTTAAGGATGAGGTTGTTGCGTTTGGCAGTGGTGAGTTTTTCAACACTGAGTGCGTAGTCAAGTGTTTCGGTTTTGGGAAAGTGTTTTTTTGCATAGTTGACCATAAGTTCTACGCGAACATCGGGGTTGGTGACCGATTTGATGCGATGTCCGATTCCTTGGATGTTGACGTTTTTGCTTTTCATGTCTTTGACCATGAACTGTGGTGTTTCACCTGCGTAGAGGTATTTGATGAAATGATCTGCGCTTCCTTGTACTGCTCCTCCAAAGCGTGGTCCAATGGTGAGAAGACCACTAACAAGTGAGGAGATGATGTCTTTTCCTGCTCGTGCGGCAACAATAGAGTTGTGTGCACCTGAGACCGCGGGTCCATGGTCGGCAGTGATTTGTATAACCATCTCAAGGAACTTTCGTGCCCATTTTGGTAAGTCTTTTTTAAACCATAATAGGCCAATGACTCCACCAAGACCCCATTCGTCCTCAAAGATTTTACTGATAGGAACACCGCAGTAGCGGAGTTCTTCCCCACGGTCATCAGAGATTGAGCTGACAAAGTTAGTGGGTCTGCGTATCATTCCTTTTTTTAGGGCGACAGCGTAATCTACAGGGATGACCGGTGGTTCCACGTCAGGTATAGGTTTATGTTTGCCTGATTTAACGAGTTTATCAAATGCATTTTTCACCTGTTTATCAAAATCATCAAAGCTTTGGGGAACATATGCTCCTGCGTCTTTGAGTGCTTTGTTTTTTACATCGGCAGTTTCTCGGTCTGCACCTGCTCGTGCTCCTGCGTGACCAAACTGGACTTCGGAGGGGAATACTTTGGAGCAGGTTCCAATGCACCAGGCAACAATAGGTTTGGTGATTTTTCCTGTCTTGAGTGCATCAACGACCTCATATTCATCAGTTCCACCTACTTCTCCGAGCAATACGATCATTTTAATCTTGGGGTTTTTCTCATAGCGCATGATGTGATCGATAAAGGTTGACCCCGGGTAGCGGTCTCCACCAATGGCAACGCCTTCGTAGACGCCGTCGGTGTTCATGGCAATAATATTGTTCAGCTCATTAGATAGTCCACCAGATTTTGAGACATAGGCGACGCTTCCTGCGCGGTGAAGCTTGGAGGCAACAATGTTGTCGAGTTGTCCTGCGGTGTTTCCAATACGAAATCCTCCAGCAGCAATACCTCCAACGGTTGCCGGGCCTATGATCCATTTGTTGTTTTCATGGGCAATTTTTATGAGTTCTTTGGTGCGATGTTCTGGTATTCCCTCTGCGATGACGGCAACAGTTCTGATGGTTTTGGTTTCTAGTGCCTCTTTTGTTGTGGGATATGCTGAGCGGAAGGAGGCAAAGTTGACCATGAAATCTGCTTCAGGGTGTTGTTTGGTTGCCTCATCAAGGGTGCGCACCATAGGGATCATAATTTCTTTTGTTCCCCAGAAGCACTTATGCCATCCTTCTCTGGTCGGGTTTACGATAATAGAAACGGATGGTTCACTGCGTTTGCAGATGTAATCAAAATCGAGCATTCGCTGGATAGCCCGTTGTTGATAGCCAAAGACAATTGCCTTTGTCTGTTCATCCATAAGTACATAGCTGGGCCGTTTTTTTGATGTCTGTTTTGTTTTTGTTATGGTTTGTTGTTTCATACTTACTTTCCCTCCAGTGCCATGTTCACAATCCGGGTCATATGGGTTTCTGGTCCGTATACATCGATGGGGATGCCAAGTTCTTCACCAAGCTCTCTCATGATGCGGAGTCCCTCTTTGTAGTTGGGTCCACCGCGTCGAACATAGATTTTTACGTTGGTGTCTTTGAGTTTCTTTTTGTAGTCTCTGAGGGCCATGGTGATTCCTGTGAAGGTCTTGGCGACATCGGTGAAGTTGGCGATGCCTCCTCCAACGAGTAAGAATTTTGGCCGTCCTGTGGGGTCTTTTTCCCGGGTCATCAGATCAAGGACGGTTTTTGCGTATTCATAGGTTTCATCAGTGCTTGGATTTCCGCTGTATTCCCCGTAGTTGGCAAGTTCATTTCGGTAGCCAAGATCAACGATGGTATCGGTGTAGATGACGCTTCCTCCGCCGCCGGCAACCATGGTCCACACACGTCCTTTGGAGTTGAGCACGGTGAGTTTGAGTGACGCTCCGCTTTTTTCATCCATTTCTTTTATGTATTTTTCTTCTTTGGAGAGTTTGCGTCCGAACGGTGCCGGAAAAGCGATATCGCCCCATTTAGCTCCCACTTCAAAGTGCGCGGTGTCGTCGAGTCGGGCAACAAGATCGAGAGGTACAATATCAGTGCCGCTGACCACAAAAGGATTGATTTCCAGGTATGCATAGTGAAGGTCCCGGTAAAAATTGAAGAGTCCTTTGATGAAATCTGCAAACATGTTCTTTTTATCTTTTAGTGTATCTTTAGGAAGGTGTTTTACGATGTTGATGTTTTCGATAGACTCTCCTACAGGAACCTGTATTTCAGCAACCGTATCCCAGACAGATTCAATGTCTACGCCACCATGATTGGAGAAGTAGATAGTGTCTCCTTCTCGGTTGCTTTTGATGGCAACGTAGAATTCGTCTTTATGGGGGACGTAGGGTTCGATGATAAAGTGGGTGAGTTTATCGGTTACCTTTCCTACGGTGGTTTCCTTGTTCATACGGGCTTTGATCCATTTGTGTACTTCATCAAAGCTTGCATTTGCTTTGATGAGTCCATGTTTGCCTCGTTTGCCAAACAGTTGATCTGGTTTGACCACCAGTTTTTCTTTTTTTAACCAGGGATGCTTCTTGGGCAGATCTTGTAGCTTTGTTTTGGGATCTACAAGAACGATCTTACCGGGGAAGCTGAAATCTTTACTGATGTATTCAAACCAATGGGTAGCAAGCATTTTTTTGCCGTGATATTCTCTTATGCCTCTTTGTGCCATATTTTTATCATTCCTCCATTTTTGTAGATTTTTCTATGCAAGTTTTGTTTGGGCTTTTTTTGCCATAAAGGGAAGGGTTCCTCCCGCAAGTATGATATCTTTTTGTCGATCAGATAGATTGTATTCTACTTCAAACTCGGTGTCTTTGTTTTTGTTTTTGACAAAAAGGGGTTGTTCTTTGGTGATGATGTCACGTATGTTGGGAATTTCGAGGTGGTCACCTTGTTCGATGGTATCGTAGTCTTGTTCGTTTTTGAAGGTGAGAGGTACAATGCCGAAGTTGATAAGGTTAGCGGTGTGGATGCGTTCGAAGGATTTTGCGATCACTGCTTTGACACCCATGTACATGGGGCAGAGTGCAGCGTGTTCTCGGCTGGATCCTTGTCCATAGCTGAGTCCGGCAACGATGAGGTTGTGTTTGCCGCTGTCTTGGTTTTTTTTAGCGCGATCGTAGAAGGTGGGATCGACGACTTCAAAGAGAAACTCTGAATATTTAGGTACATTTGAACGGTATTTCATTTTGCTTCCGGCAGGGATAATGTGATCGGTGGTGATTTGATCGTCAACTTTGATAGTGACTTCTCCGTCGACGGTGCCTGCAAGGGGTTTGCTTTTTGGTGGGTCACCGATGTTTGGTCCGCGATAGATTTTGACATCTTTTTGGGTTTTTTCTGAAAAGATAAACATGCTGTCGTCGATGATGAACTGATCAGGCATGGTGATACCCGGGTAGGAAATACCCATTTTTTCAAGGTCGCGGGGATCAGTCATTTCTCCGGTGATAACTGCGGCTGCGGCGGTTTCCGGGCTGACAAGGTATGCTTGTGCGCTTTTGGTACCTGATCGGCCTAAGAAGTTACGGTTGCTTGTGCGTAGTGTTACGGCATCGGTTTTTGGCGATTGACTGTTGCCGATGCAAAATCCACAGGCTGCCTCTGCGATACGCGCCCCTGCATTTATCAGAGTGGTGAGCGCATCTTCAGCAGCAATGTTTTGAATGACCTGTCGTGACCCAGGGGCGACGACGAAGCTGACATTGGGATGAACGGTTTTTCCTTTGAGAACGGTGGCAACGGTCATCAAATCTTTATAGGAGGAGTTGGTGCAACTTCCGATGCAGACTTGATCGACCTTCATTCCTGCAAGTTCTTTAACCGTTTTTATATTTCCAGGGCTATGGGGATAGGCGGTAAGTGGCTCAATACTGCTGAGGTCTAAATCGATTTCTTTGGAGTATGCTGCATCATCATCTGCCTTGAGTTCCTGCCAATCTTGTTCTCTCCCTTGTGCTTTGAGAAATTGTCTGGTGGTTTCATCGCTGGGAAACACTGAGGTGGTCACTCCACATTCAGCACCCATATTGGTAATGGTTGCTCGCTCGGGAACAGATAGAGTATTTACGCCTTCACCGCCGTATTCAAAGACGCAGCCAACGTTTCCCTTGGTTGAAAAAACCTCAAGCATCTTTAAGACAACATCTTTTGCGGCGACCCAGGGTTTGAGTTTTCCTTTAAGATTTATCTTAATTACTTTTGGACAGGTGAGATAAAACGGACCGCCGGCAAGGGCAACAGCAACATCAAGACCGCCAGCACCAACGGCAATCATGCCAATGCCACCTCCGGTGGGTGTATGTGAATCCGATCCCAGCAGGATCTTTCCGGGTTTTCCAAAGCGCTCTAGATGGACTTGATGGCAGATACCATTTCCGGCCCGGGAATAAATAATGCCATATTTAGCAGCGACACTTTGCAGATACTTGTGATCATCTGCATTTTCAAATCCGATTTGTACAGTGTTATGATCGACATAGCTAACGGATAGTTCGGTTTGTATCTTTGGAACGTTCATCGCTTCAAACTGAAGATACGCCATGGTTCCTGTTGCATCTTGAGTCAGTGTTTGATCAATTTTAATTGCAATTTCTTTTCCTGGATTCCAGGTTCCTTCAACAAGGTGTTTCTCAATAATTTTTTGAACAATACCTTTTCCCATAATCAACTTGCCTCCCCGCAATCATACGAATAGTTATTACCCGCAGAAGCGGATGCGACTGCATATGTAAAATATTGTACTTAAATATTTCATCATATAGATGTATAAATAAAGCATTACCTTGAGGTCAATTTCTCGTTTTCTACTTCCTCGTTTTCTTACTGATAGGGTACACATAACTTTCTTATACTATAACAAGATACAGGCTCAGCCAACTGGCAAGATATAGGAGGCAAAGAAACCTATGATGATAATTGTAAGATTATTTCCCAAGGCAGATTTAAAACAGGTATGGCATTTTGTTGAAAACCAAATTGGGGCGGAGTCTTCGGATAAAGTCACCCCTCTCTATGCTACCCAAGCAGAGGGTATGATGAGTGTTGGCGTTTTGTTTGATGTCAAAGATCCCGACTACATCGCACATTTTCTCACCGAAACCATCTCCAAATGTGACGAATGTCACCACAGCAAAACCATCTCCCTGATGAAACCAACCTTTTTCCCCATTCCAAAAAAGAAACCAAAAAACATCCAGCGCTACATCATTCGCATCTACACCCATCCAAAGAATTACCACGATATTTACAACCAACTCGCCAATCACAACTATTCCTTCAACATATTTCCCATCTACATCAGCTATTCACTCGGGGATGAAGACATTGTCATGAATGTCGCCGCAGATTCTGAACAGACCGTCAACAAGTTCGTCAAAGAAAACATACGCACCCTCGAAGGGGCTGACAGCGTGTCCTTTTACCCGGTTGTTAAGGCAAAACGATTTGCATCACTTGAAAAACTCATCGAGCAGCAAAAGAAACATCTCACTGATAAAGCAAAAGATATGCCTGAAAGTGAAATGGACCAAGAATTTGACTGGGTCGAAGATTTCAAAGAATACGCCATGCTCACTGGAGCATTTTCCCGAGACATCTAAAAAAAAGAATGAAGATAGGA
Source organism: uncultured Thermoplasmatales archaeon (assembly GCA_964612945.1). Taxonomy (GTDB): domain Archaea; phylum Thermoplasmatota; class E2; order DHVEG-1; family DHVEG-1; genus CAZTFR01. Next base: position 10,734 of record CAZTFR010000021.1, on the reverse strand, counting down.
GGGAAAAAAATGGCTGACGAAAATATATCAGTGCTCTTGGATGAAAAACGGGTCTTTAAACCAAAAGAAGAATTTGTCAACCAAACCAATGTCAAACAATGGATGACCAAACAAAACATCAAAACCGTTGATGAACTATATAAAAAAGCAGAGGACTGGCAATGGTTCTTTTCAGAAATGACCAAAGAATTTATTCATTTCTACAAACCCTATGACAAACTTGTTGAATGGAAACCACCCTACGCGAAATGGTTTGTCGGTGCGAAATACAATATTGTTCATGACGCACTGGACCGCCATGTTAAAAGCTACCGAAAAAACAAGGTTGCTTTCATTTTTGAAGGCGAACCTGGTGATGTGAAAAAATATACCTATAGTGATCTTGCAATTGAAGTTAACAAGTTTGCTAATGGACTGAAGAAACTGGGTGTGAAAAAAGGAGATCGTGTCGGTATTTACATGCCAATGATTCCAGAGCTTCCCATTGCCATGCTTGCCTGTGCAAAAATCGGAGCGGTCCACTCCGTTGTCTTTTCTGGTTTTAGCTCCTTTGCCTTCCGTGATCGGGTCAACGACTGTGAAGCAAAAGTGGTTATCACCTGTGATGCCTTTTGGCGGCGAGGAAAAAAAGTATATCTGAAACAACAAACCGATGAGGCGCTAGAAGATGCACCTAGTGTGAAGCACTGTGTCGTCTTCAAACGCACTGGTGATGGTGTCCCCTGGGCTCCCAGTCGCGATGTGTGGTGGCATGATCTTACCTTTGGTATGTCTAAGGAATGTGAGACAGAACAGCTTGATGCAAATGATCCCTTATTTTTCCTTTATACCTCGGGAACCACCGGAAAACCCAAGGGAATTATTCATGCACATGGCGGCTATGCACTTGGCACCGCCTATACCCTCGATTGGGTTTTTGATATGAAGGACGAGGATGTCTTCTGGTGTGCTGCAGATATTGGCTGGATCACGGGTCATAGCTATATTGTGTACGCGCCGTTGATTCTTGGTTCAACATCCATCATTTATGAAGGAGCACCAGACTTTCCGCAAACAGACCGGTGGTGGGATATTGTCGAAAAATACAATGTTAGTCTGCTGTATACCTCACCAACGAGTATTCGTCTTTTTATGCGATTCGGTGAAGATTGGGTGAAAAAACATGATCTCAGCAGCCTTCGTCTCCTCGGCTCTGTGGGTGAGCCTATTAACCCAGAAGCCTGGATGTGGTATTACAAACACATTGGAAATGAAAACTGTCAGATTATGGATACCTGGTGGCAGACTGAAACCGGACATTATGTTATTTCCCCGCTTCCCGTTACCCCGCTGAAACCAGGGTCTGCAACCAAACCGCTGCCGGGTCTTGCCGCAGATGTCTACAATGAACAAGGTGAACCAGTACGAAACGCTGGTGGTAATCTTGTCATCACTCATCCCTGGCCAGGTATGCTCCGTGGGATTTACAAAAATCCGGAACGGTATCAAAAAACCTATTGGGATAAGTTTGAAAACACGTATCTTGCAGGTGACGTCACCCGTATCGATGATGATGAATATTTCTGGATTCAAGGCCGTGCAGATGATGTATTAAATGTATCTGGTCATCGAATCGGTAACTCCGAGGTGGAATCCGCACTAGTCAGTCATCCCGATGTTGCAGAAGCAGCGGTTATCGGTAAACCTCATGAGCTTAAAGGTGAATCCATAACTGCCTATGTCGTACTGAAGGGTAGTGTAAAATCAAGTGATACCCTCAGAAAGGCACTTCGTGAACATGTCGGAAAAGAAATGGGGAAAATCGCCCGACCGGACAATATTTTCTTTGTCAGTGATGTCCCCAAGACACGAAGTGGAAAAATCATGCGTCGGGTTATCCGATCAAAAGCCATGGGTAAAGACGTTGGAGATACCTCCACGCTTGCGAATCCTGAGGCAGTTGATGAGATAGGGAAGGCTCAATAAGTACTTCTCTTTCTACTCTTTTTTTTCTTCTAAAGTAACGCTTTGAGTAGTACAAAAAGAATGCGGTTTAGTCCGTGTGAAATCCACGGTCCGATAATGTTTTTTGTTTTATAGGTGACAAGACCAAGCAGTGATCCTTGTAAGGCAGTGGTGAGGAGCTGCCAGCTGATAGTATTAAGGGTTAGATATTGCGGGTGTGCAAGGATAAAAGCAATGGTTGCCGTGCTATAGGCGATTTTGATGTTGGTGATTCGCCAGAGATAGAGGAGAAGTACCCCCCGGAAGTAGAATTCTTCGTTGAAAGCATCAAGAAAAAGAAAAAGTAATTGGATTGGCTGAATGTTTATGTTTGTCCTTGTGAAAAAGAAAAGACTGATGCTAAGGGTTAGTGCAAGAACTCCTATTCCAAGTAAAATGCTGAGAAGCAATTTGTTTGTCCTAATTCCAAGTTGAAATAAGGTAATGATGATGTTCGATTTTTCCAGATAGATAATAGCGATAGCGGGAAGAATGGTAAATACAATGAGTTTTCCGATGAAATAGCCGATGCTGTTTGATAGAATGCTATTAAGAGAGTTAACCAGTGGATAAAGCAGGACAATAAGTATGCTTACGATGCTGATGGTTGCTATTTTTTTGAGATGCTGTTTTTGTTTGAGATAGGTGAAGAAAAGTGGTATGAGGAGTGCGATGAGCATGGGCGCGATTGGAAAGTGTTGTAGTATCATGAAAAATCAGATCTCCGCTCCAAGTTCGAGAAGATATAGTTGAGAATGGTTATATAATGCTTGGTTGTTTTTGTGTTTGATTTTCTATGGGCGCGTACAATAGACACAAATGATGTGGTTTAGTGATTGTTATGGGTGACGAAGATATTATTCAGGGTTTGGTTGAGTTGATTCGTAAGGCTGAAACGGTGCTTCCTGACGATGTGGTTAAGGCGTTGCAGAAAGCATATGATCGCGAGGAGGGTATTGGAAAAACGCAGCTTGCTGCGATTCTAGAAAATGTGCGTATCGCAGAAACATCCCATCGTCCGATGTGTCAGGATACCGGTATTCAGACGTTTTTTGTCAAAGCTGGGAAGGACTCTCCCTATTTGATGCGTATTTCTGATTTACTTACTCGTGCTGTTAAGCAGGCGACCAAAGAGGTTCCGTTGCGTCCGAATACGATGGATCCGCTTTCAAATGTGAATCATCAGGATAACACAGGGAATTATGTGCCCTATATAACAGTAGATGTGGTTGATGGTGAGGAGATAGTTGTTACAGCGTTTCCGAAGGGTGGTGGCAGTGAGAATATGAGTACACTTGGTATGCTGAAGCCTGGTGTCGGCATTGAGGGTGTGAAGGATTTTATTGTTGATCATGTGGTGTCTGCCGGCGGTCAGCCGTGTCCTCCGACAGTTGTTGGTGTTGGTATTGGTGGTGGTGCAGATCTGTCGTTGAAGTTGGGGAAAAAATCTCTGCTACGACCGGTTGGTGTGCGTCATACTGATAAGAAGATTGCAGCAATAGAACATGAGCTTATCAATCGTATTAATGCTGAGGGTCATGGTCCCATGGGTCTGGGGGGAAAAACAACAGTGTTAGATGTGCATGTGGAGCTGGCGCATCGTCATCCCGCAAGTCTTCCTGTAGGAATCGTAGTACAGTGTTGGGCAAATCGTCGTGCACACATGACTATACAGAAAGATGGGTCGTGGGAGGTGCACTAAAAATGGAATATCATCTCCGTCTACCCGTCTCTGATGAACAGATACAAAAGCTTCAGGTGGGTGATGTTTTATTTCTCTCCGGTACTCTATTTACTGCTCGTGATGAGGCACATCATAAGCTTTTAGATCGGGGTAGCCAGAAGGTCCCCCTGGATTTGTCACCGATGGCATTGTTTCATTGTGGGCCGCTTATGAAAAAGATACAGAATGGATGGGAGGTTGTCTCTGCAGGTCCTACAACGAGTAGTCGTATGGAGCTTTTTGAAGATCGCTTTCTTGACCGGTTTAATGTAAAAATTATCATTGGTAAAGGTGGTATGGGAAAAAAGACCTTACAGGCATTACAGAAAAATACAGCAGTCTACACTGCGTTTACCGGTGGTGCTGGTGCGCTTGCCGCAGATGCTGTAGATAAGTTTCTTAATGTCTTATGGCTGGATGAGTTGGGGATGCCGGAGGCAGTCTGGGTGTTTTCCGTCAAAGAGTTTGGACCGTTAATTGTGGCGATGGATGCTCATGGACAATCTCTTTACAATTTAGAGTAGCGGCATCACAATAGCTGTATTTGTTAGGGGTAATGTTTAAAAACCAAAGCTTTATCTGCCCCCACAGAATAGGATATATACGCGTCGGTCACCATATATGATCTGGATAATGAGTGGTATTGTAACTATTGTTATTCTTGTTTTTCTCTCTGCGTTTTTCTCCAGCTCAGAGATGGCGTTTATCTCTATTAATCGTGCGGTGATCGCCGATAAAGCACGCAAGGGGGATAAAAAAGCAAAGATTTTAAAAAAGCTGATGAAACATCCCAATAATGCCGTAAGTGCTATTGTCATTGGCAATAATCTGGTGAATGTGTTTGCCTCTATTCTAGCCGGTGCGATTGCAACCATTGTTTTTGGAAATGCTGGTATTGGTATTGCAACGGCGGCGATGTTTCTGGTGGTGATTGTGTTTTGTGAGGCAACGCCAAAGGCGTTGGGGATGAAAAATGAGAAATGGGCATTAAAGATTGCGCGACCGATCTATGTTGTTACTATGATTTTTTACCCGTTGGTGGTGTTGTTAAATCATCTCTCCTCAGGATTATTGCAATTGTTGGGTAGTACGAACAAGAAACCTGCGGGTATCACCGAGGATGAAATCATGGCGATGATGCGGCTTGGTGAGGAGGAAGGGACCATTGAGCGGGATGAACGTCAGATGGTTACTGAAGTGTTTGAGTTTGATGAAACCGTTGCTGATGAGGTGGATCGTCCACGGGAAAATATTGTGTTTCTGCAGGAATACGATTCTGTGGAGCGTTTGATTCAAAAATCGATTAAGACCGGGTATTCTCGATTTCCCGTGTATAGACGGAACCATGATGATGTGGTAGGGATGGTTCATGTAAAAGATGCCTTAGTGATTAAGGATACCAGTATCCCCGTAAAAAATATCATGCGAGATATTTTGAAGATCACCAAGAGCATGAAAGCTGATGATGTGGTCCGTGCGATGAAACGGCAGAAAACCCACTTGGCGTTAATGCAGGATGATACAGGAAAGACCTTAGGCCTGGTAAGTATGGAAGATTTAATTGAGGAGATCTTTGGTGAAATTACTGATGAGCATGACGTAAAAGAGGACTCTTCCCAGGGAGAACATGATGATTAAAGAATCAGGCTCTTTGCGGGGTGTATTTCTTTGTGTAGTTCTGATTGTTTTTTGTGGATGTACCGAAAGATCTGTGGATCAAGAGTATGTAAATGAAACGTATGGATTTGCTTGTAATCCTCCTTTGGGGTGGAAGACTTTGGCACAAAATGATTCAAATGCAGTCGGGTTTTCACCCAATACTTCAGCAAATGCCTCTCTTACGATTGCTCATCCTCTTACCCATCCGGAGGGTCTTGCTTTGAGTGTGTATGCTGATGATGTGGAGGAGGCGTTTGCTTCTGATTCGTCGTTTTCGGTGCAGAGGCGCACCTGGCGGGATCATCCCCGGTATACCGCCTATGAAATCGTGTATGTATATAAAGAAAATAACCAGCTAATGGCAGGAAGGCAGGTTGCAGTGCAACAGACGCGGACGGTGTTTTTGCTCAGCTTTACGGCTCCTGTTGCAGCGTATGATCAGTTCAGTGAAGGGGTCGATCACAGTATTGATTCGTTTCTCATTATTTAGCTGAAAAATTTGTCTGTTCGTGCGAACATTTAAATTTGTGCTTTCCTATACTTTTTTTTGTAGAGGATGGGATCCTACCATGAGTGTTAGAATTATTGCTGAGCAATTAAGTCAGCGGGAAATTGAGGTGTTGTTACGGCTGTATTATCACGGGGAAGATGTTGTTGATACGTTGGATGGATCTGATGAAGAAAAAATGTTGATGCAGCAGATGACGGAGAAAAAGTTGGTGCAGACGCAGATGCAGCCGGAGGGACATGTCGTGTCACTTACCGAGCAGGGTCTTTCCGTGTGCGGCTCGATTATGGCTCAAAAAGTGCAACAAACCGTGCCTACCTTTCAAGAGCGTATTAAAGAGTTACCCCGTCGTGCGGTGTCCTGTTTGGTGAATCGACTGTTGGTTCGTGAGCAACCGGTTTCCTCTGAGCGGTGTGTGGTAGGATATCCTCGTTTAGAGGAGATGGATCAGCTGTTGTGGTATGAGCAGGTCTTGCTTCTGGATGATCGTATGCAGAAGGTGCTTAATTCGTTTTATCAGATTTTAGATTCCCTTGATTTAATTAAGGTACGGAATGCCCAGTGGTGGTGTGCCCCCGCGGTGGAGGAGTTTTTGCGCGCTGAGTTTGCAGAGACCGATGATCTTTCTTGGGTTGAGGAGGACTCGTTGAAGTATTATTATTTCTTTCATGTTTACGCGCAGGATCAAAAGCATCTGATTGATTTTTCTGGTGATGGATCTCATGTGCGTTCTCAGTTTTTTGAGGAGGAAACTTTGATGGGTCAGTGGTTTATCGGTATGCCTTCAGACCCGCGGATGCTGCTTCATTCGTTGGAGATTAGTGAGCGGCGGATTCGTCGTTTTCTTGAAACCATGCAAAAACAAGGGTTGGTTGCAGAGCGGTACTATCCGATGTCTTCGTTTGCCAGTTTGCAGCAGCAGGATCAGTTGTTTGTGATTCAAAATATAAAAGGCTATGTGGATCATATTTCATCGCTGTTCTTAGATCCAGTGGTGAAGAATCTTTTGGACGTTTCTTAAGCCATTTGTTTTGGGTGGTTGCGCTGAAGAATATTTTGAAGGTGGTCATTCCGATGGGTGTTGCGGTGACCGTCATAATTCTTGCAACCGTGTGTATGTTTCCTGATGAAAAAGAGGATATTTTAGTGGTGATCAACAGTACGCCGCCGTATGAGTTATTAATAGTGGATGCCAATCAGACGGTGCTTTTTAATGATACAGTGTCTGCCCGTGCGATTCAGATATCTGTGAAAACAGCGACGGTATCCGTGCATGCGAAGAAATATTTTGAAAATGATATTAAAGGAGAAGAGGGGGTGTGGATGTATCGTGAGTTTAATGTTGCCATGGATCCTGATGAGATTACGGTGCTTGATTTTCGATTTCACTCTGCGGTGTAGATCTGTGTAGGATTGTTGTCTGTTGTTGTGCATATGTAGCTACGTGTTCAGCTGCGAAAAACAGACTTAAAACAGCAAAAGTTTTGTTTGTGTTAGACTAGGATGGGAAACTATATTTGTGTAATATCAGTCTATTATTTCTTCCAGAATGTTAGATGCCCTCCTTTCCCTTCCTAGAGCACATGGTGTGAGGAATGTTGGGATGATTCCAAATACGATCAAAAAGTTTCAGGGGAAGTATTGTAAGATTGTAACCAAAGAGGCTTGGGAGTCTCGTGCTCATGCGACCACGGGTGTGATTAAGGGTGTGGATCGTCGTGGTCAGGTGTTTTGTAAAACGTCATGGGGGACAATGAGTTTTGACGTGCGTACTATTGTTGCCATTCGGCCGCAGACACAGGTTACGCAATAATCAATATGGTTTATATTCTAGATTTTTTCTATTAAAAAAAGGAACTGAGTATGAAGTATTGTTGAATTTTTCTTCGAAACATTTCAAATAAAGTATATAAATTCTGATATCTATTTTTAGTATGTACCTCCAAACACCGGCAAACGGGAGGAAAAAAAGTGATCGAAGGTGAGATGATGGATTGTCGGCGGTCATAGGTGGTGACAATGCCGGCAATCTTTCTTTTTCAGCATTTCTAAAGATTGGATGATTGCACTTAAAAGTATTGAATCAGGGGCATCCGTAAAGTACGTACCGCTTGAGATGGTCGCAAAGATGAAAGCGATGAACAGGTGTTTTTGGAAAACGTTTTCGTTTTGTTCGAATCTTTTCAAATAAAACTTATATATTAAGAACAGAAAAATAATCATTTTCTTCTTCATCCATATGGAGAAAAACGGGTCTCTTTTTCGTATTCGAATCTTTTCAAATAAAGCTTATAAATGCTATAAATCGAACATCAAAAATAATAAAAAATTTGAGGTGAAAAAAAACATGAAAACACAATACAAAAAACAAATCAATATGGTCCTAAATATATCCTTAGTTTGCATTCTTATACTAACAAGTATGAGTGTTCATGCAGCTATCGGAGGAAAACAGACAACATGGAAACACTACCCTTATTACCCACCGAACAGCGACATAAGTTTTCCATATGATGAAGGTGAGCATGATATGAATATTCATCCACTAGAGTGGTGGTATGTCAACTTCCACCTTACCGGACAGAACACAGGCAAAGAATATGGAGCATTTGTGGCATATTTTAAGGTTGATAACTTTCTTGATAGTGATTTCCCACAGATGCGGACACTCTCCATATCTGATTTAAGTGCTCAACAATCCTATACTCATGGAAAGGTTGGGACACTCTTTGCAGCAGAAGGTTTTTTAGATCTTGAATTTCGCTATCTCAAAGACAATGAAGATGAATCATCTGATCCTGAACCTACTTCAAATCAGCAAGATTTGATTCAGTCACCATCTATTAAGACGATAAATAAGAGCCTTTCTCTTTCGCAATTACAATTTAGCACAGAAAACTCAGTACTCCAACATGAGCAACCCACAACCTATGATGGGATGTTTTACTATGATTACTTTTACACAAAAAGAGATACAAATGACGAGCTTGTTCCCTTCCAGTATGGATTAATTAGCGAAGGGTTTGCACAGGAAAACAACGAATATATGAAACTTTTAATGGATATTGACTGTACCAAAAGACCCTTGATGGTCGGTGGCGATGGGCTTATTGAGCTTGGTGATGGAAGCTACTATTCATATTATTATAGTGAAACAAAATGCGCAGCTGCAGGAGTTCTTACACTCAATGGTATCGAAGAACCAGTGGTTGGTCAAGCATGGATTGATCATCAATGGGGTGATTTTGTCAATCATAACCCACCACCCAGCGGTCTTCCTATTAGCTATGAATGGTTCTCAATCAAACTTGATGATAACCGAGAAATTATGGTTGGTGACACTTGGGATCGATTCACGGGAGAAAAAGATGATTTATCGTTCTCCGATGGATTAAATCTAATAGATCAGAATGGAGTTCTAGAAATACTTCCCGACTATACCATCACACCGCTTTCCTATTGGACGGATAATCTGGGATGGCGAAGGTTTGCTTCTCAGTGGCGGATTACGGAGACCACCAAATCAATAGATCTCTTGGTGATACCTGTGTTTAATGAGCAGATGATGCATGCGACAAAAGACCCTGACTGGCTTGATTGGTTGAGGAGTTTCTTCCCAGGTTCCTGTTTCTGGGAGGGTGCCTGTGTTATATCAGGGTCAATCTCTGGAGTACCTGTTTCAGGGAAGGCGTATGTGGAATTAACACACAGTTATCAGAACTGGGATCAGCTAATCGGTGAAGACAATGAAGGATTCGGTCGAAGAACCAATGTGGCAACACGAGGTATGGAAATCTTCCAAGGTGAGTTGTATGTTGGAACAGAGAATCTGCATAAAGGCAAAGTGTTTGTTTCAAGTTCACCCAGTTCATATCCACAGGATAGCTCTGAGTTAGACATGGAAGAGCAACAGTCAGATTCATTGAGTAGTGAAAGTCCTTCAGAGGATCTTGGTACCTCTAGTACCGATGAGTCACAGGATCAGACCAATTCAGAATCCACCGGTTCAGATGATAACAATAGTGAAACTTGCAGCAGTCCTGATTCAGAGGAGATGGAACCCTCAGATGAATTCGATCAAGAGAAGGAACCAGATGATGGCGTCCTTGACGATCATTATTATTCTCCGGATGATGAGCATACCTATATTCTTGAAAAAGAAGCGTTTCCCTTTCCGTCTCTTGCAAAAAAGGTACGAACGGAAGGGATGCGTGCGGCATTACACATCCGTGCGCGATGCAGTGATGGTTGTGAGATCTGGAAATACAACTCTGACTCAGAGTTATGGACGCAGGTGATTGGTGATGGCGCAGGCCATACCGGGTTTGCAAAAAGCGGGTTTGGCTACACATTCAACTGTGCAGCATCCTCTATGAAGGTATTCAACGATTATTTGTATGTGGGCACCTGGAGTAGTCCTCTTGGTTATTGGCTTACACCTGGTCGGAAAGGTTGTGAGATATGGCGGTATGATGGTTCGACTTGGGAGCAAGTTGTCGGTCATATGGCCCTTATGAAAGGTGGTTTCAATAATCCTGATAATGTTGCGGCATGGACGATGGAAGTGTTCAATAATCAATTGTATGTTGGTACGATGAACTGGAATTTCAGCACGAATGGTGGTTGTCAGCTCTACCGGACCAGCGACGGCATTCATTGGGAACAAGTTGTAAGCCGTGGCTTCCGAGAATTTGATGGTGCACATGAAGAGGTAATGAATACCTATGTCTGGTCGATGAGTGTCCTTCAAAATCAACTCTATGTGGGAACGTTTAATTCATTGGGAGTTGATGGACTTGGTAGCGGTGATCATGCCGGATGTGAGCTGTGGAAATCTTCTGATGGAAGACATTTTCAGAAG
>CAZTFR010000020.1:19170-30102 GCA_964612945.1 uncultured Thermoplasmatales archaeon | reverse complement strand
GGATGGATGAAACATTTTATCAGTAATAATAAAATAGTTATGTCTTAAACTATAATTATCTTTAAGGTTTCGAGAAATATAATTCTGGGAGCCATCGTTCTTTATGAATTTTTTCTAGTATCAAATAATTTTGTTTTTTTATTGTGTTTGGGAATTTTAAATCAATTTCTGCTAAAATATTGTTTAATTCATTTACATCTTTGACAATAAATTCAGGTTCTATATCCGCCCAACCTACAACAAGATTTAACCCTTCAAAATAAGGCTTTTCTTCTAAATATTTAATCATAGACGGTTTTTGTTTGTGATCTCTAAGAAATATATCGACTTTAAAGTATTGTAAATCAAATTTTGATAAATCTATTCTAACGCGAAATGCTTGAATGACATCATTTTTCATAAGGTTTTGAAGTCTATAATTAATCGTTTGGGATGAACAACCAAGTTTTTCTGCAAGGTTAATAAGTGGCATTCTTGCATTTAGCGCAATCTCATTTAAAATCTTATAATCAATCTCATCAATAGTAATAGATGGTTCGCCAGATGTTGAGACATACATTTTTCTTTCAGATTTATCATAGTTATCTGGAATCAGATAAGATTTTTTATAACATGTAGCTTGTGTATAAATCGAGACTATGGTTCTTGCAAAATAGTCTTCATATAGGTCAAGTATTTTTTCCCAAAATTGGTAAAATTTAAATATGTTATCCACCCAAATGATAACTGATAGATCAACTTCTGATCTATAAGTTGAAGTGACTACCCAGGTATGTTCATATTCCACAAAGTGTTTGATTATTTCTTTCTTTATATTTTCATCAACATATTGAAAACTGATATAGATTCTGAAGACACTATATCCTAATTTAAATGTATTAATAGCTGTCCAAAAATTCTTAATCACTCCTTCATCTTGCATTCGTTTAATTCGATATGAGACAACATCCTTCTTCAATCCAACCTTTTTGCCAACCTTCGTTAACGATTGCCGTGCATCAAGATCAAGTTCATACAGGATTTTTCTATCTTTCAAATCAATTTTAGTCATATATTCTAGCAACTATGAAGACATTCTGACTATTTTAGTATTTTGTGCACTATTTAGAAAATTCGAGTGAGTTAAATATATAAGCATTTTTAGTAATGTTAGATACGGATGGAGATGCAAAATAATACAAAAAGCATATTACTCATATCTATGCCTTTTGCCGCAATAGAGATACCTTCAATGCCGCTAGCAATTTTAGAGGGATATTTAAAAGAACGAGACGTCCCAATCAAGACGCAGCATCTCTACCTCAAAGCAGCCGAGTTCTATGGATTATATAATTACAACTTTCTAATCTACCCACCAAACGATTCCCATAATGCTCAGATGGCATTCTCTAAATACGTAATCCCTACAGATAGGAATACTAATGGAGAGAAATTCAAGGAATTTTTTATAAAAAAGATCGCAAGAAATAGGAACATTGAACAAATATTTTCGTTTGAACAATATGAAGAACGAACAGACCAATTTTACCAATGGACGATCGACAATGTCGATTGGGTACCATACGATATTATTGGTTTTACCTTGAACTATGGACAACTCTTGCCTTCGCTTGCAGTTGCGAAAAAAATCAAAGAACTCTGGCCAGAGAAAAAGATAATCTTTGGTGGAAGTAGAACAATAGGAGATTTAGGAATCGGGGTGTTAAAAGCGTTTCCTTATATAGATTTTATAGTCTCCGGGGAAGGTGAAGACGCCCTCTATCGCCTTGCATCTCAGTATTCGCACTATCAATCAATACCGGGTTTAATCTATCGATCTGGAAAGGAAATCATCTGGAATAAATCAGAATCAATGGTTGACCTCAACAACCTACCAATCCCTACTTATGAGCAGTTTTATAACGATCTTTCAGAAACATCGGAACAGATAAAACAATATTTTACTCACTTTCGGGGAAGATTACCTATCGAGATTTCTCGAGGATGCTGGTGGAATAAATGCACCTTCTGCAACCTGAACATACAACATCAACAGTACCGAGAAAAACACGTTGACAAAATCATTGAAGAAATCAAAACACTCCAAGAGCAGTATAAGATGCTGCGATTTCAAATCATTGGAAACACACTACCAAAACAAAACTATAGATACCTTCTTGAAAAAATTGTTGAATTGGAAAAACCCTTCACATTTTTTGCTGAAGCTCGTGCAGGGCAACTTACTAGCGATGACTACACCTTATTAAGAGAAGCAGGATTCACAGAAATCCAAACAGGTATCGAATCGTTTAGCTCTCATTACCTTAAGAAGATGAACAAGGGTACCAGGGTGATTGATAATATCGCTGCATTAAAATTCTGCATGGAAAACGGTATCATGAACAAGTATAATCTCATTGTGAACTATCCAAATGAAGAACCTGTTGATTTTGAAGAAACAAAGAAAACCATCAATATGATCAAATCATATCTCGATCCCCCTCAGCTCTGCTCTCTCCGAGTCTTCTACGGGAGTCCTATTCAACAACATCCAGGACAGTTCAATATCAAAACATTAGAAGTAACAGAATTCGATAAAACCATTTACAGACCTGAGATGTTGGAACATAAAATCAATTTTATCTACGATTTTAAAAAGAAAATAGATTTTGGTACAAACAATTGGATACAGCCCTATGAGGAATGGAATGCAGAGAGGAAACAACGCACAGAAAAAGCAATGAAAAGTATCTATCCAATTGATGAATATATCTTTTATTTTATTGATGGCGGGAGTTATGTAGAAATCTACGACAACCGAAACGTTCAGACACTACGTTACCATATGCTTGAAGGAATCAAACGCGAAGTTTTTCTCTCATGTATCGATGTCATCTCTTTCCAAGAGATACAGAAAAAACTCACGAATACACCTGATTATGAGCTTGCTGCAATTTTAAACACGTTTGAAAATCAAAATATCGTCTTTAGAGAGGATAACGACTATCTCAGTATCCCGATAAATTACCAGAAGATCAGAAATCAATTGCGAAGAAGAAAAAGAGAACAACGTTCAACTGCTGTCATAAAAAACGAGTCTATAAATATAGTATAGTGCTATATAAATCTCCCATGTAAATTATTTTTTTTATTCGTGAACATGAGTAATCTCTATGTTTATAGTTTAAGGAAAAGATCTATCTACGAGGTTAATTATAAAAGGATATTTCTGATTAATAACCAGAGGGAAAAATGGATATTGAGAAAAAATCTGTGTTGCTTGTATCGATGCCATTTACTGGACTGATAATACCTGATATTCGACTTCCTCTTTTAGAGAAGTATTTGAAGGAGCGAGATATCAAAGTACAAACTCGACATCTTTATCTCAAGGCTGCAGAAGTCTATGGAATCCCTTTTTATAATTGTCAGAACCGACAGAATCAAAAACAATTATCATTCGAGGAGTACGTTCAACGAACAGATCTCCTCTATAAATGGATATCAGAACATGTTGATTGGAAAGCTTATGATATCATAGGGTTTATGGTGAACCCCGAACAGTTTTTACCTTCATTGGCTATTGCGAAACAAATCAAGGAAAAATATCCGGAGAAGATAATTATTTTTACTGGCAGTCAAACATCTGGGCAGTTGGGTGTGAATGTTTTACGAGCAATTGACTGCATTGATTTTGTTATTTCTGGAGATTGTGAGGAGGCTTTTTCTCGTCTCGCTTCGGATTATCAAAATTATGACTCCATACCCCATTTAATATATCGTGTAGAGAATGAGGTGATTTGGAACCAACCAGATACCTATATTAATCTTAATAAGCTGCCAATACCGGATTTCGACTCTTTTTATAAGGAATTGAGTCAAGTATCAAAAGAGGTTCGACAATTTTTCCTGGGTAAGGGGTGGCTTCCTGTAGAAATTTCACGTGGGTGCTGGTGGAGTCAGTGCACATTTTGTAATATCAATATTCAACATCCTTGTTACCGAGAGAAAAGTGTGAAGAGAATCATTGGAGAGATAAAGTCTCTCTCAGATGAATATACGATACCTAGGTTTCAACTCATTGGTAATACTCTCCCGAAAAAAGATTCTCGATTGCTTTTTGAGGAGATCATACAGTTAGGTAGAGATCTTGATTTTTGTGCAGATGTTAGCCCTGGTCAATTACATAGTGATGATTATAGACTTATGAAAGAAGCTGGTTTCAATAATATCCATCTTAGTGTTTTTAGTTTTAATCAAAATTTTCATAAAAAATGAATACACGCATAAAGGTCATTGATAACATTGCTGCATTAAAATACTGTAAAGAGAATGGTATTCATGCTTCGTATGATCTTTTAGTGAATTATCCATTTGAAGAGGATACTGATGTTGAGGAGACAAAAAAGACCCTTGACAAAATTAAAGCAATAGATTTGGACCTCCCGCAACAACTCACTAATTTTGTCATCCACTTTGGAAGCACTATCTATAACAATCCCGCAACATTCAACATCAAAAAGATAGAATATACAGATACCGATAAGCTCATGTTCCCCCCGTACATTTTAGAAAAAAATATCAGTTTTTATTATAATTTCAAGAGAAAGAAAGACATAAGAAAACATGATTGGGAACAATTGATAACAGAGTGGAGACAAAAAAAAGGAAAACTGTATGCATCGGTAGATATGAATATAACCAACACTGCGTAGTTTTTTTTATACAAAACATTGCAGAAATATCTGTTTTTACTCATTCTCCTTTAACAACAGGAGGAAATACTTTCGGTTACCCCATCTAGGATTATATAAGGAGAGATACTCCTTACGGTCTTGGAGAGTTTCTCCTGTAAAAAATACGACTAAAAATGGTAAAAATTTATGACCACCAGAGTGCGCAAACACCCTGATGGTCTGGAGCCATGATATTATGACTATCACAGCCTCAAAAGAAGAAATAACCAATCATAGTAATAAGACTTATCCACAAGACTGGATCGCCTACAACCAAGCACAAACGCAGGAGAAAATACTGTTTTTGGAGTTATTATATGAGTTAACTTCTCAAATACCGCAACCAAAGAGGGAAGGAGCGGGTCGGCCCTGTGCGAATCTTGGAGAAATGCTTTTTTCCTGTTGTCTAACGGAGTATCTTGATTTTAGTAGCAGACGTAGTGAATCAGATATTAAGCTTGCTCAACAACTAGGTTATCTGGATAATGCTCCGCATTTCAATACTATTCTCAAATATTTGAACAAACCTGAGATAAAGAAGAATTTAATGAAACTAATAGAGATTTCATCATTACCCTTAAAAGAAGTTGAACCGGATTTTGCTATTGATGCATCAGGATTTAGTACCGCTATGTTTGGTCAGTGGTTGAAGAAAAGACTTGTTTTCAATGAACATAGAATTTTCAAAAAGGCTCATGTGATGAGTGGTGTGAAAACCAATGTTATCACTCATATTGAGGTAACAGATGGATATGTATCTGATAGAGAGATGTTTGAAAAACTTGTTGTAGGTACTTCTCAAAATTTTAAGATGCGTGAGGTAAGTGCAGATAAGGGATATATTTCACAGAAGAATTTGTATATTGTTCATAAACATGGAGCTATACCCTATATTCCTTTTATGAGTAATGTGAAAAAACCTTTGGAGGATAAGTTACCAATTTGGAATAGTATGTTCATATATTTCAGAGATCACAAAGAAGAGTTTATGAGTCATTACCACAAGAGAAGTAACGCTGAATCAGTGTTTAGTATGATGAAACGTAAGTTTGGTAGTCATGTACGGGCACGAAATTCTATTGCTCAAGAAAATGAGGTATTGTGTAAGGCTCTTTGTCATAATATTTGCGTGCTCATTCAAGAGATGTTTGAGCTTGATATCAAAGTCGATTTCCATGAGGTGACACCACTTGAATTTATGTGCAGAATAGAAGTGTAGTAAATATATGTGCAAAGCCATAAATATATATCTTTTTATGTATCTTATTTCTCAGCGTGCTGTTTATTCTATTTCTTGTTCTGCAAGGCCTTGAGCAATTAGATATCCCTTTGCGCGTTCTGCATACCGATATTGATTGACCATATCCCAAAATTGTGCGGAATGATTCGGATGGATGAGATGTGTGAGCTCGTGGAGGATGACATAATCTTGCACCCAGTGAGGCATCGCTGCAATTCGATCTGATATCCGAATTGTCTGAGTCTCATAGGTGCAGCTACCAAAACAAGTGTGTTGATTGGTGACATATTTAATGTCAAAACGAAGTGCTCCCTTGAAATATTTTGTATTGAGTTCCTGTGCTCGTTTCTGCAGCTGTTCTGTAGAATTAAGGGTTTGTCTTCGTTGTTTCTTTTTCAGTTTTGTCGCCATCGTATCAACCCACTTTTGTTCTTCAGCTTGAGAAAGACCGGTGGGAAGATACACCCAGAGCTCATTTTGATGAACTTTTGCCTGAACGGTTTTCTTTCGATTGAGGCTTCGAATAATTTTTACTGATTCAAACGTCATTTCCTTGCATCCATTTACCCTGATACACATACGGTTATTATTCTTTTTTGATTTAGCGCCCACCATAATGTATTTTTATGATAGTCTCATTGTGGTTGTCCTATGCTTCAACAGAAAACGGTACTTGTCACTGGTGCATCACGGGGCATTGGAAAAGCAATCGCTCTTCTCTGTGCACAACATGGGGCGTTTTTGGGTATTAATTTTCACTCCGCAGAAAAACGGGCACAACAGGTACTTACTCAAATCAAAAAAGACGGAGGGAATGGTATGCTATTTCAGGCAGATGTTGCCGATGCCACCTGTGTTGAAGAAATGATTCAGCGTCTTATAGAAAAGCGATCAACAATTGATGTTCTAATAAATAACGCAGGAATCTATCAACGAAACTCGTTTCAAAACATACCACCGGAGCAGTGGCAGCGTATCCTTGAGGTAAATCTTACCGGATGTTATTATCTCTGTCAGATGACCCGACCCTACATGCCCTCTGGAGGAAAAATCATTTTTATATCCTCACAACTCGCCTTGAAAGGAACCCCTCATGGCGCCGATTATGCCACCTCAAAAGCGGGTATGCTTGGATTGATGCGCAGTCTGGCTTTGGAGTTTGCAGAAGACAATATCACCGTCAATGCGATTGCACCAGGGACCATAGATACTGATCTCATTGCACATTACTCTGATCAACAACGAAAAAGACGGAGCAATCAAATACCACTAGGGCGCATCGGTACACCTGAAGACGTTGCAAAGACCGCCTTATTTCTTGCTTCAGATCTCTCCTCGTATGTTACAGGAGAAACACTCAATGTCAATGGTGGGCTCTACATTCAATAGATAAAGAGACGATGTTCCTTCTGTAATCAAAACATTAATAAATAATGTTATTTTAATATATTTTTGCAAAGGGAAATTTTGGGGGCTCTTTCGAAGTCAGAGACGCTTTGCATAATACCAACAAGCAGGTGTGAAGGAGTAACTATACCACAAAGATCCCTCTTAATTCTTTGCAAAATATGATCCTGTAATTGAGGAATCAACATGCAGAGTAGAAATAAATCATATGATTGTGTCAACCAAAAGAAACGGTTTTGGCAAAACGAGAATATAACAGGGCTAATGTTTCATGTCGTAGGACTCGCAAGTCTTCTCTGGTTTTTGTTTCGCGTTGTACCTGCACCGCATCGTATTCGCTATCCCTGTCAGCAGATGTCTCTTTCCGTTGTCGTAGGCTATCTAACCTTTTGGAGTATAATTTTTGTCGGTGTTCGTCAGTGGATGAAACAGATGAAAAGAAAAACAGCAGCTCTGATCCCTCTTCTTATCGTCAGTGCAGTATTTGTGGGAACACTTTCGGGGCCTGTGTTTGCCGATACCTATCTGTCTCCAACTTCAGCAGATCCCTCATGGAACCCCCTATCTAAAGACCCAATGGGCACCCCGCGTGGCCTACATCCTGGTCGGGTGGTTTGGGTCTGGGATCCTGATGCTACCGCAGAAAAACCGGTTGGCTACTGGTGGCAGAATGCAAATAATGATCAAACCGTCATCGAAAAAATGATAGAATCAGGTATCACTGGTCTTACCGATGAGTCTACCATTTTTGATGCATGGGACGCACTGTTCCGTGATTTCAATCAGAACCATGGTAAGGGAGATGTTGGGTATCAACCTGGAGAGAAAATCGCCATCAAAGTCAATCTGAACAACTGTTGGTCAACTTTTATTAACCCCTACATCAAGCAGGATAACGAACGTGATGCCAGTCCTCAACTAACCAAAGCACTCCTCCGGCAGCTCACCGAGGTGGTGGGGGTTAAACAGCAAGATATCACTGTTTATGATGCCTCCCGGGATATGGGCAACTGGTTTTACAACCGTGTATACTATAAAAAACACCCTGCAGTGTCGCCAGTCGCAGAATTTCCCGAGGTTCACTTTGTCGATATGGAAGGAGGCGCACCAGGCAGAGAAAAAGTACAATCCAGCGATGAGCTGATCTATTTTTCAGATGGCTTAACCCGTACCCTTCCCACCTGTGTTGCCGAGGCAGCCTATCTCATTAATACGCCAATTCTCAAAAAGCATCCCATCCAAAACGGGGTTACTCTTTCTGGGAAGAACTTTTTTGGAACGTGGATTGAATCGGTTGCTGATGTCCATCCGTATCATAAATCTGGTCTGGTGATGGGAAATCCTACACCGCAGACAGATCTGTTGGCTCACGAGCATGTAGGTGGAAAAACCCTTTTGTTTCTCGGTGATGGATTGTATGGAACATTGCAGGATCATCGCACGCTTGCCAAGTTTCAAATGTATCCGTTTAACAATGATTGGACCAATAGCCTGTTTTTTTCTCAAGATCCCGTCGCAGTTGACTCGGTGATGTTTGATTTCTTAAACTACGAAAGTGATCCCATTGAAGGGTCTCAGAACTATCTGCATCAATCCGCAGAACCACCCAGTAACGTGTATGATCCAGAAGATGACGGCGTGTTTGTCTCTGAAAGTTTAGGGGTGCATGAGCATTGGGATACAAGTGTTGATATCTTCTCTGATGATCGCTATGTAGGTCCTGCGGGGGATGGCATTGATATAGTTATCTATGGCGCAGAACATGCTGAGTCTGGTGTTGTGTTGTTACGCCCACGAGATCATACGCTGTATCTTATGAATATGAGTATCTCATTGAAAAAACCATTCTGTATTGTGATTGGAAAAATTGAGCTGTCTGTACAGTTAAACAACATCGAACAACCCGTGGATGCAGTCGAGTTTTATGTAGACGGAGAGCTTTTAGGTATCGATGCGACAGCACCCTATACTCTTACCTGGGATGCTCGCTCGTTTTCTCGTTATGCACTACAAGTCAAAGCAATCTCTGATACTGAACAGATTGAAAGCGATGTTCTTGTCGTCTGGAAGTTTTTCTAACAAGATACTCACTTCGAGAAGGTATGTGAAGAAGTAAAGCCTGTTATTCGTTGACACTTTATTTCAGAAAAATACCTGATTGTTATTTCTTTTTTCGTAATTGGTTTGGTGTTGCGATCAGTTGATCAATGTGGATTAAAGAATGTATTATTATTACTATTAGTGCTGCTATTCCGACCCGGTTATGAAGCGATGAAAGAAGATTTAGCGGTATATTTCCAGGAGAAATTCCGAGTGATGGGAGAAACCCTGGGAATTTTAGGATACCAGTACCTACAACAGGGATTACTACGAAAAATGCGAGAAGAGTAATACTCATCTCAATTTTTATACCAATAGAGAGCTTCTTTTCAAAGTATGATTTTTTCAATAATTGTTTTATCAGAACGTATTGCTAATGCCTGTGTTGTACGATGTGAATACAAAGCAGTACAGTCAGTAATATTCCTATCCCGCTATGTCATAATGAAATTTGCGCACGAGGGATATCAACAGATGAATATCCAAATAGTTGGAGAAATACTGGGAAACGAAGAATCCCTGTTACTCCCACAATGACAAAGCAGATGAGCAGTACTAAATTAACCTAGGAATATACTACTTTTTTCTTCATAGTGATAAGTTAATCTCCAAAAAAACTTTCATCTAAATCTGCCTAATTCGAATATCCACGTCGTTCCCAGAATCCTTTATAGGCGGTGTTATCGGAGAGTTCAATTTGGGTGATCCATTTGATCCATTTATACCCTCATTTACTCTCGGCGACCAGTTGAAAAGGAAATCCTCGTTGCGAAGGCAATGTGACATTGTTCATTTTAAAGGCCATTAAAATCTGTTTTTCTTGAATATAATCGGGGGGGACGCGAGGTGGTATAGCCATCGTAGGCATGAAAAATGATAACCTCAGCGGAATCAAGTGGTTCAGCATCAGCTATCACCTCACTTACGAGCAGTCCTTCCCAAAGAATGGTTACTCGCCATCCTTCCACACAGTCGAGGGTGACTACTTTTTTGTACTGTTGAAATGAGGAAAGCAATTCCTCATACTTATAGGAGAGTGTTTGGTTGACAAGCCCTGTGATCAGCAGACTATAGTTTTCTTTATCAATGTATTGGGTCCTTTGATCGAGTTTTCATGGAAATCATTTACTGAAGAGAGTTGTTCACCTTGATATTCGCGGACTTCTACTCCGTCAAGCTGGATATCTTGCTGAAAACATCCGCCGAGCACGGATAGACGGATAACCATTAGTGGTATAAGATAATACAAGCTTTTTTTCCGCATTACTACTATCTTAGTTAACAATTGTTAATGAATGTTTTGATAAAATCTATCCAATCGAAAGATTGTCTTTAAAAACACACATCACATTCACCCTTCCGGAGGCAACAATCATGAAAATTCTCATCATGTACTATACGCGTTCTGGAACAACACAACAACTTGCCGAAGCAATTGCAGCAGGAGCCCGCGAGATACCACATTGCGAC
>CAZTFR010000020.1:0-19160 GCA_964612945.1 uncultured Thermoplasmatales archaeon | reverse complement strand
ACCGGAACCATAAACACAAACTACAGCAACCTAGCATCAGCAGTCACAAAAGACGACTTTCTCACCTCTCAAGCAATCATCGCCGGATCACCCGTGTATTTTGGCAGCATGGCCGCCGAACTTAAAGAGGTCTTTGACAAATACGTAGGAATACGAAACAAAATGGGTGATAAAATAGGAGCTGCCTTTGCCACCGGTGCTGATGAATCCGGCGGCAAAGAAACAACTATCCTCTCCATTTTACAGGCAATGCTTATCTACGGCATGATTATCGTAGGCGATCCCCTAAATGCATCTGGACATTACGGTGTGGCTTCAACCGGAAAACCAAACCAAACCATCAAAGACAACGCACACAAACTTGGCCGACGAGTTGCCCAGCTTACCCAAAAAATACATGAATAATACCAACGGATTAGTCTTCTCGACACACCGTCACAAAAAAACCAAACCCAATAGTGATAATGGGAATCAACAGATACACAATGCCAATATCACTCATATACTCAACAATACCCATCTGCAGAGAACTCTCTGGAAGAAACAAAAATAAATCAAATACAATACTAATCACAAACCATACCACACCCACCAGTACACCTTCTCTAATTCCCTGTTTTCGAACCGACCGAAAATAAAAAAGCGAGAGAAAAACCACAACAAAGGCAATAATCACAGGCATAATCGATTCAAACAAGGGACGCATACTTTCTGATTCACGCAATGGAAAAATAAGAACGGAAATAACAAACGGCACCAACCAAACAAACACACCAAACAGGACAATCCGTACAGGTTTATGCATTACGCCTCACATCCTCAACACACATGAGATCTCATAATAGAATTCCAAAAAGACTTAATAAAGATTCACATACATCCCACCACACGAGTGAAACCCCTATGAACAACATCATCTCTTTTGATATGGACGGCACACTGATCAACAGTGTGTACTCAGATAAAGTATGGCTGGAAGGACTCCCCAGAATTTATGCAAAAGAAAAAAATATCTCATTTGAAGAAGCAAAAACATTTCTCTTCAGAGAATATGAAAAAATATCAGATCAACGTGTTGAATGGTACGACATTTCCTACTGGTTTAACCGATTCCATCTCCGCTCCAAATGGCAGGATCTCTTGACCTCATATCAATCAGAAATACAACCATACCCTGAAGTAAAGGACGTCCTCAAACGACTTTCAAAAAAATATCCCCTAATTGTCCTATCAAACGCAAAAAAAGAATTTATACAAATCGAACTAGAAACAACAAGTCTGCACACTTATTTCACCCATATCTTCTCATCAATTTCTGATTTTAATCTGGTAAAAAAAACCGCTTTATTCTATGAAAAAATATGTGAAGAGGTAGCTGTAGATCCCACCAACGTAGTTCATGTCGGAGATCATTACCAATTCGATTATCAAGCACCTCAACAGATTGGAATCAAAACCTTTTATCTTAATAGAAACGATCAAGCATCTGATAAAAATATGGTAAAAAACCTCTTAGATTTCGAGGAAAAAGTCACATCACTTTGGGAATAATTGATTCCATCGGTAAAGAATAGACTGCATCTGCTATTTTATCTAACGGCGTAGGATCAATATTGATGATAACCACTTTTGCATGATGGTTCTTTGCTAGTAATGGAAGGTACGCTGCAGGATACACCACTAGTGAGCTACCTAGTACAAGAAAAAGGTCACATTCTCGTGCTGCATCTTGTGCTTGCTTTAATGCATCAGTGGGCAACGATTCACCAAACATCACCGTTTTTGGCCGAAAGACGTCTCCACAGAAACAGCGTGGTGGAAGCTCAGTTTGTACCTGTCTGTATGCATCATCAAATGATATCTCATTTTCACATGAGGAACATACAATACGTCTGGTATTCCCATGAAGCTCGATAATGTTTTGTTGACCTGCCAGTTGATGAAGACCATCGATATTTTGCGTTATTACGACATCTATTTTTTTCTTCTTTTCTAAGTGAACAAGCCATTTATGGAGTCTGTTTGGTTGTGCTTTTTTTATCAAGGGATATCGGATATCTCGAAAGAATTTCCAATAGTAGGATGGGTTTTGATGAAAAAAGTCAATACTTGCATATTTTGCGGGGTCATATTTAGTCCAGAGTCCGCCAGCTCCACGATAGGTAGGAATGCCACTTGCTGCGGAGAGACCTGCACCTGTGAATGCAACCAAGTGCTTGGATTGTTGTACGATGTGTTTCAATTGATCATAGTCTGTTTTCATTTTTTTTTTATCCGTGCACAAAGGGATTGTTTTGCTTTTCAAATCCTATTTGTGTACGAGGGCCATGACCGGTATAGGCAATAGTATCATCGGGGAGAGTATACAACCGGGTTTTAATTGAATGGGAGAGTTCTTCAAAAGAACCCATGCGAAAATCAGTTCGCCCGATGTTAGCCTGAAAAAGAGTGTCTCCGCAAAACACCATTTTATCATGAACAAAGCTGATTCCGCCAGGTGAATGACCGGGTGTATGAAGTACCTTAAGTGTGTGTCGGCCGATGGTAACAGTATCGCCTTCTTTGAGATATTTATTTGGCAGAGGTGGTTGATCAATAGAAAGACCCCAGCGTTGAGCTGATTGCTGTCCACCTTCAAGAAAGGAAATATCTGCTTCATGGGCAAGAAACTCGGCATTGGTCTGCTGTTTTATTTTTGCAACAGCGCCAACATGATCAAAATGACCATGGGTAATCAGAATGTATCGTATGTTTAGATCAAGCTTCGCACATCGCTGAAGAATCGTCTCTGCGTCGTCACCCGGATCAATAATTGCCGCCTCTTTATTGTGATCGTCCCACACAAGATAGCAATTGGTTGCAAGCGGGCCGACAATGAGTTGTTCTACTTGCAGCTTTGAAGCGTTCATAATCTATCCCAGACTAGTACTCTATCGTTAGACGGTCTCATCGACCATTGGAATCATCTGTTTATCCTTAAATCCACGTTGCTGCATTGCTCCTGATGGACAGGCACCAACACAGGCACCGCATCCTTTACATAACGCCTCATCTACTTTTGCATGTGATGAGCCATCCGCTTCTTTGATTAGTTCAATTGCATTAAACGGACAGATAGCAACGCAGACTCCACAGGCAGAACAGGCGTCTTCGTTTACTGACGCAATTAATGGTTCAACTTGGAGTTCTTTTTGAGAAAGAATGGTTTCTGCTCGTGATGCTGCACCACTTGCCTGTGAAACGGTGTCTTGGATGTCTTTGGGGCCCTGACAGCATCCTGCTAAGTAAATACCGTCGGTGAAGGTATCCATTGGGCGCAGTTTTGGATGTGCTTCTAAGAAGAAGCCATCACCACTTTGAGAAAGATGAAGAATACGTGTGAGTTCATTGGTCCCCATCCTTGGAACCAGAGCAGGAACAAGGACTACAAGCTCTGTTTTAATTTCAAATAACTTATTAGTCATGGTGTCAAAGATGTCGATTTTCAGATGATCGGTCATGTTTCGAAGTTCTGATGGGCGTCCTCTGAAAAAGTTGGTGTTTGTTCCTCGTATTTTTCGATAGAATTCTTCATAGCCTTTACCATAACTTCTGATATCGGTATAGCAGACATTAATTTCCACGTCATCTCCAAGTTTTTCTTTGAGAAGATAAACATGTTTCAACGCACTCATGCAGCCAATACGGCAGCACCAGGAATTCTGTGTTTCATCTCGAGATCCAACACATAAAACAAAGGTGACGCTGTTTGGTTTTTTTGCATCGGATGGACGGAGGATTTGTCCTTTTGTTGGTCCAGCGCTACTAATTAATCGCTCCAGTTCAAGACTGGTAATCACGTCCGCAGATTGTGCATATCCATATTCATACAGATTGCTGGGGTCCATAACATCGTAACCTGTGGCGACGATGATTGCGCCAATGTTTCGTTGTAGTTCTTCTGCTTTTTGAGTAAAATCTATTGCGTTTTGTGCACATGCATCTTTGCAGGCTGGTGATTTTCCACATTTTCCTTTGGTGAGAAAAAGACAGTATTCTGCGTCAATAGAGTATTTTAACGGAATTGCTTGGGGGAAGGGGACGTAGATTGCGCCGCGTTTGCCCATGTTCATTTCAAACTCATTGGGGACATGTCCTTGTAATCGACAGGCTGCTGCGCAGTCCCCGCATCCTGTGCATTTTTCCATATCGATATATCGAGGATGTTTGGTGATGGTTACGTTGTAGTTTCCCACTGATCCGTTAATATCGGTTACTTCTGAATAGGTGAGAAGCTCGATGTTTTGATGGTTGGCTACATCCATCATTTTTGGAGTGAGAATACAGGATGAGCAATCAAGAGTTGGAAAGGTTTTGTCTAGTTGCGCCATTCGTCCTCCGATGCTGGGGCTTCGTTCGACAAGGGTGACTTTGTATCCGGCATCTGCAAGATCAAGAGCGGATTGGATTCCTGCGATTCCACCTCCGATGACCAGGGCGTTTGGTGTTACTGGTATACTTGAAGCCTGCAGAGGTTCAAGCATCCGTGTTTTGGCTACCGCAGCGCGGACTAAGGCTTTTGCTTTTTCTGTTGCCTCTTTTTTATCCTCATGAGACCATGAGCATTGCTCTCGTATGTTTGATATTTCAAGATTGAATTGATTCAGACCGCCTTTTTCAACGACTCGTCGGAAGGTCGCTTCATGCATTCGCGGTGAGCAGCTGGCGATAACCACTCCATCGAGGTCATATTTTTTAATTGATTTTTGGATAAGCTGCGCTCCTAAATCTGAGCACATGTATTTGTACGTCTCAGCAACCACAACATCCTCGAGTGTTTTTGCGTATTTTTGGACGTCTTCAACATCGACGGTATCGGCAATGTTGATGCCGCAGTGACAGATAAATACGCCTATTTTTCGTTTCATTTCGAGCCTCCTAATGAGAGGGTTTCAGTAGGGCTTTGATTCAGGGAAAATCCAAGTTTTTCTTTGTTGATTCCCATGGCTACACCGACAAGCTGACTGAGATAGACAACAGGTACATTGAGTTTTGTTGCGACCGTTTCTCCTGCTTTTTTTTGTTTGGAGTCAAACATTTTATGACACCAGGGGCAGACATCAACCATAACGTCAAATGTTTGTTCTTGTATTCGTTGCAGTTTCTGTCCTGTTTTGGTGAGTGCTGATTCAGGAAGATTCGGGAGAATGGGTGCGCCACAGCAGTCAAGTTTTTCAGGGTATGGTTGTGGGTTTGCTCCAAGTGTTTTTAGGATTGTTTCCATTTTTTGTGGGTTTTCTGAGTCAACGGGTCGTCTGATTTCACTTGGTCGGATGAGATGGCAGCCATAGTGGGTGGCGACTTTGAGATTGGAAAGTGGTTTCTTAACCTGTTTTTGCAAGGTTTCAAGTCCTATGATATCATGAAGAAGATCAACAGTGTGTACAGTATTTGCTGTTCCTGTATAGGTTAGATCTTCTTTGGTGAGAAGTTCGTTGATTCGGTTTTTCATATCAGGGTTGCTATCAAGGATGTGTTTGCATTCTGAAAGAGAGAAGTGACACATGGGGCAGGGTGCAAAGATGTCCAGGTTTTTTTGTTCGGCAAGTGCGAGGTTTCGTGCGGCAAGATAAAGAGTCATCATTTTGTTGACACCTTTTATGGGTTCTCCGCAGCAGCTGAATCCTTCAAGATCCACCAGTTCGATGTCCAGTTTTGGCATAATTTCTCTGAGGGAGAGTTCGTAGGCGTATTGTTCGGTGGGCATCACACAGCCGGGGTAGAGTGCGTATTTTTTCATGGATGTTCCTCCAGTTATATCTTCTCCATTGCAAGTTGTGAAAGGACGGCCTGAAATTTTGCAGGATCCGTTGGTTTGGAAAGTGGTGGAAGGTTGAGTTGGTCTCGTTTGATGGTTCCTTCTTTTGCGTTAACTTCTTGGATATCTTGGATGAGTCCTATGGTGAGAATGGATTGCAGCATAGAGGTGTATTGTCCAGGTATTTGTTTTCCATTTGAAACAGCGAGATTTTTTAGTGCAGTCAAAATTTCAACGGGTGCTACTTTTTGCGGGCAGCGTTCCCAACATTTAAAACAGCTCATGCACGTCCAGATGACGTCAGAGTTAACCATCTCGTCGATGAGTCCCCGCTTGAGAAGCGCCACGATTTTATGTGGCTCGAGTTCCAAAAGTTTATGTGCTTCGCATCCTGCGGTGCATTTGGCACATTGAAAACAGTAGTCTGAGATCTGGTTTTGGAGTTTTTCAAGTCGTTTGTTGATTTCTTGTCGTTGTGCTGTCTGCATTTCTGCCATTGAGGTAAGATCAATAATGCTCATACGTCCCCACATCTAAATTAACGACTGTTAATACTTATAGTTTATTGTGAATCGCTTATCAGATAATCCTATTTAAATGCTCCTAAAATTTTTTCGAAACAACAGAAGAAAAAAGGAAATTGATGATTTTTATAAGGCAACTCTTTTTATAATAGAGCATTATTGCACACAAGCGCGACATGTTTGGATTCGTCTACCATGATGAGTATAACAAATATGATCTTGGATTACTTCATCCGTTGATTGGTGAAAAACCAAAGCGAACCCTTGAGTATCTTACAAAATGCAACGTAATGAAGGAAATCGATCTTTTTACACCTCCTCTTGCCTCTGAAAAAGATCTTCTGCGGGTGCATAACCCTCGTTATGTTGAGCGGGTAAAAACTTTGAGCAAAAAAGGTGGTATGCTTGCCTCCGATACACCGGCTCCTAAAGGAATTTATTCTATTGCTCGGCGGCCTACTGGTGGAACACTGCTTGGTGGACAGAAACTGTTTGAAAACTATACCTGTATGATGAATCCGCTTGCAGGTTTTCATCATGCCAGTAGCAGTTTTTCCTCTGGATTTTGTTTTTTTAATGATATCGCAGTCGTTATTGAATATCTCCGCGAAACATATAATCTCAAGCGATTTTTAGTTATCGATCTTGATGTGCATCATGCCAATGGGACTCAAGAGATTTATTATGATGATCCCAGTGTGCTTCTCATCTCGTTTCATCAGGATGGACGAACACTGTATCCTGGTACTGGTGCGCTTGAAAAGATCGGAAGAGATAGCGGTGAGGGATATACGGTAAATTTCCCCTTTCAACCCGGCACAGGTAATACCAGTTATTGGAAGGCATTTGAGCGTATTGTGCCCCCGTTGACTCTGGCATTTGATCCTGAACTGATCATTTATCAATCCGGTGTGGATACCCATCATTCTGACCCTTTGGCTGATCTACAGTTGACCTACCCTATGTATTATCATCTTGCGTCTTCGATCCAATCGTTATCTCAGAAGACCTGTCAAAAGCTGTTGGTCTGTTTTGGCGGCGGCTATGATAGTCATGCAAGTGTGTTAAGCTCCTACAACATTGTCTGTGGTCTCCTAAATAAAACTAAGTATATCTCCGAAAGATCTATTGAAGATGATCAAATAGATTATGTGGAGAGTCAACTTGAAAAAATACAGCGTCTTCTTCAAACTCATTGGTCATTCTAACTTTTTTTTTGAGCCGAAATACTTATGTAAGGGAGCTGAATACCGGTCTTTGTTTACCTAAATGTCCGGTGGAGTATATGGGTGCAGAAAATCTTGATAAAATTTTTAAGCCAAAGAGCATCGCGGTAATTGGTGCCAGCAACACACTCGGGTCAGCAGGGTATCGCATTTTTCGAAATCTTATTGGATCAGGATATGAAGGAATTGTCTACCCGGTAAATCCCAATCGTGAAAGCATTCAGGGTGTTCAAGCCTATCCCTCTGTTGATGATCTGCCAAAGGTGCCTGATCTTGCCTTGATTGCCACGCCTTCAAAAACAGTGCCCTCTATTGTAGAACAATGTGGAAAAAGTGGAATTCATGGTATTGTTATCATCTCTGCGGGATTCAAAGAAATCGGTGAGGAAGGAAAGAAACTTGAACAGCAACTTCTTGAAATCAAAAATAAATATGGCCTTCGCATCGTTGGGCCAAACTGTGTTGGCATCATTCTTCCCTACCTTCATTTAAACGCTACCTTTGCAAGTGCCATACCTGAAAAAGGAAACATCGCTCTGTTTTCGCAGAGTGGTGCTATCTGCGGTGCTATTCTTGACTGGGCAGAGGCAGCCAAGGTGGGCTTCAGCTCGTTTGTCTCTGTGGGATCCATGCTTGATGTGGACTTTGGCGATTTGATTGACTATTTTGGGATGGACATTCATACTCGCAGCATTGTGCTGTACATCGAAAACATCACCACTGCTCGAAAGTTTATGAGCGCGGCAAGAAGCTTTGCCCGGTCAAAGCCGGTTATCGTCATCAAAGCTGGTCGATTTGAAGAAGGGGCAAAAGCAGCATCATCCCATACTGGTGCAATGGCAGGTGAAGATGACATTTATGATGCCGCATTCCGACGTGCCGGAGCGGTACGGGTGATGGAAATCACCGATCTCTTTAATGTTTCCTCCATCCTTGCAAAACAGCCCCGTCCCACTGGCCCGAATATCGCAATTATCACCAACGCCGGCGGTCCAGGGGTGCTTACCACCGATTCCATTATTGAAAAAGGAGGAAAGCTGGCGAAACTATCTGCAGAAACCATTGAAAAACTCAACGAAGTTCTTCCCGCTCATTGGAGCAAGGCCAATCCTATCGATATCATCGGTGATGCAGATGAAGACCGCTACCAAAAAGCGATGGAAATCTGCCTTGAAGACCCCTACATTGATGGCCTTTTAGTTCTCTCAGTTCCGCAGGTCATGGCCGATCCAAAGAAACTTGCCGACAGAATCATAGATATCTCCCGGAAAACAACCAAACCGATTCTCACCTCCTTTATCGGTGAAGAAAGCGTTTATCATGCCCGGCAACTCCTCAATCGTAATAATGTCCCCTCCTATGCCTCACCTGAAGAAGCAGTACAATCCTATATGTATCTGTATCAATACGCACGAAGCCTGGATCTTTTGTATGAGACTCCTGAAGAAATCAGTATCGACATAAAAGATACACATCGGCAACTCGTCGAACGCATACTTGATGATGCGCTCAGCAAAAACCGAACCCTGCTCAACGAAAGTGAATCAAAAACATTTCTGGAACTCTATGGCATTCCTACCACTAAACCCATGATTGCCGCAACACCAGATAAGGCCGTAGAAATAGCAAATCAGATCGGTCATCCAGTTGTCATGAAAATCCTTTCCCCTCAGATAACCCATAAAAGCGATGTGGGTGGTGTGGCATTAAATCTCTCCTGTGACGACCAAATCAGAGACACCTTTGAACAGATGATACAACGAGCACAACAAAAAAAACCGGACGCAGAGATTCATGGGGTCACAGTTCAAAAAATGATTGAAACAAAGGGACATGAACTCATTTTAGGATCCAAAAAAGATTCCGTGTTTGGAACCACAATACTCTTTGGTCTCGGCGGCATTTACACAGAACTATTTAAAGATAAATCCATTGGATTTCCTCCTTTAAATCAGGTCCTTGCCCATCGTATCCTGGAAAAAACAAAAGCCTTCCGCCTGCTGAAAGGATTCCGCGGTCTGCCACCAGTTGATATTAATAAAATCGAAGAAATCATGATTAAATTCTCCCAGATGCTCATTGATCACCCTGAAATCAAAGAAGTCGACATCAACCCCTTAATCGTCTCCGAAAAAGACATTGTCGCCGTTGACGCCCGCATCATTCTTGATCCAGAACCAAAAAAATCACCCCATCTCATCATCAGCCCTTATCCTACAAAATACATCAAAAACATCACTCTTAAGGATAAAACACAGGTCACCCTCAGACCGATCAAACCTGAAGATGAACCTCTCTGGCTGGAAATGTTCAAAAGCTTCTCACAGGAAACCGTCCGCTTCCGCTTCTTTCGAATCATCAAAGAAACCCCTCATAAAATGCGCACCCGCTACTGCAACATCGACTATGACCGAGAAATCGGTATTGTCGCTGAAATCAATGAATCCGGGAAAAAACGACTCCTTGGAGTCACCCGCATCATCATCGACCCCGTGAAATCAGACGAGGCAGAATTTGCCGTAGTCGTAAGCGACCGCTGGCAACGACTCGGCCTCGGATCCGAGTTCATTGACTACACCATCGATATCGCACGAGACAAAAACCTCCACAAGCTCTATGGTATAGTCCTCAAAGACAACCTTCCCATGATTACACTTTGTCGCGAAAAAGGATTTGAATTTTCCGAAGGAGACCCCGGCGAATATCACATTGAATATGATCTATTAAAAAAAGAAAAACTCACTGAAAACCCAACCCTTGAAAAAGGTGACAAATTAAAAAAAAACCAAAAAAATTATAACACTGAAAAGATAGCCGAACAATAAACAATAATAATCACGTTTTCAAAAAAACAGGGTTTTCTCTTTTTTTGTTAATTTTTTATCATATGTTCAAATTTTCAACAAAAAACCTTTAATAGTATCATCTCCTAATCTTCTACATATTATAAAAAAATGGTAAAAAAAATTAATAGGGGAAACTATGAAGAATACACATAAACACACCGCTTTATTGTTATGTATCATTGCAACGTTTTTAATTGGGTCATCGTTTGCTGGCGCTCAGTTCGGTGCCCCCATTGTTGAAAAAAAACAATATCATAGTGCAAACGAAATACGCCTTGCTTTTACGTTTGACGGCTACTCACTACAACAAACACCTGAGGGATATCTTGTTCACATGGATGATTTTGGAAGACTTTCTACGCCAGGGGAACCGACGCTCCCCTCAAAAATTGTCGCGGTTGCCATTCCCCCTTCAGCGGTTGTCTCCTCTGTGTCCTATGAATCTCATGATCCAATGGTACTATCAGAACGCTATACTATTAGTCCTATTTCACCAGCACTCCCTCTAAATGAAAATGAGGAGCTGACAAAAACAATTCAGCAGCAATACAAAAACACGTATACTCAAATATATACCCACAATGCGAACTATCCAGAAGAAATAGTAACCCTGGTGCGTACCGCTGGTTTCCGATCGTACAATCTTGTAGATCTACGAGTGAGTCCGTTCCAATACCGCCCATTAGATAGAAAACTTATCTTTCATACTGATATCCGTATCACGGTCTCCTATAGCATGCCGCGGGATACTGCGACACAACCGTCACTGCCACTGTCCAGTCGTATGCAGCATCGCGCCGAACAATTTATCGTCAACTATGATCAGGCACAACAATGGTATTCTTCAAATGCGCCTCATTCAACAGGACTATATGATTATGTCTTTATCACCCCTCAGAATCTTGTCGATGCCGTACAACCACTTGTTGACTGGGAGACCTACAAAGGCAGAAATGTAAACGTGGTTACCCTTGAATCAATAAAGCTTACGAACAAGGGAGCAGATCTCTCCGCAAAACTTCGTTCTTTTCTGCAAAACAAGTATCAACAGCAAGAGTGGGGCATTGAAGATGTCCTTTTAGTCGGTCATTATGATGATGTTCCTATGCGTCGGGTCGCCCAAGATTTAGGCTACGGAAAGCCAGAAACAGATTTTTATTACGCAGAACTGACACGAACTGATAGCGAATCCTGGGATATGGATGGTGATCTTCTGTATGGTGAAAGCTATGATGACGAAATCGATTTTTATGCTGAAGTCTCAGTTGGCAGAATACCCTGGAGTAACCCTGAAATTGTTCGAGATATCTGTGAAAAAACAGTTGCATTCGAACAAAATAATGATCCATCGTACAAAAACAATATCCTTCTTCTTGGTGCATTTTTCTGGGACGATGACCCTAACCCGCGCACGGATAATGCTGAACTCATGGAGGAAAAAATAGATACGCAATGGATGAAGGAATGGACAAAAACCCGTCTCTACGAAGAAGGATGGTCAAATTATAGGATGGATGACAATATCAGCTGGTACAATGTAAAAAATACATGGTCCACCGGAAAATATGCATTTGTCAACTGGGCCGGCCATGGATCACCTTGGTCTTCGCATGTCTATCACACAGGAGAAGCATTTGTCTCCACCGCAACCTGTTCCTATCTTAATGATGATTATCCTTCGATCATCTTTGCAGATGCCTGTAGTAACTCCGACACGGATCAGGAAAACATCGGACAGTGGATGCTTCGACAAGGCGGTGTCGGTTTTGTTGGTGCAACCAAAGTCGCTTTAGGACGCCCCGGATGGGATCATCCCCTTGATGGATCGAGTCAATCATTAGATTACTACTTTACTACTCGAGTTACCTCAGGTGAATATACCCAGGGCGAAGCGTTACAACTTGCGCTGCAGGACATGTATTCCAAAGGACTGTGGTCCTATAATCATTACGAAACATTGGAATGGAGCTCACTTTGGGGAAGCCCTTCACTCAGCATGGCAGATCTTGGTGAATTTCCTGTTTATGAAATCCTTGATGTATCTGGCGGTATGATGATACAAGTGACAGTACAGAATAAAGGAACCATGGGTTCGACGAATGTCTCTTGTACCGTTCAGGTTTCTGGTGGGCTACTCGGCAACGTTGATATGAACGAAGACAGGACTATAGAAGAGCTTGCCATAAATGATCAGCAAACAATACAAATCCCAATAACCACCATCGGCCTTGGGCCTGTAACGGTTACCATCTCGCTTGATACTCGAATGCAGCAACACACAGGATTTATGGTTGGTCCTTTTATTCTCATCATAAACTAACAATGGAACACTTCTCATCTTTTCCTTCTTTAAACTATTGCATTTATATTATAAAAATTTAAAAAGAAAATAATGCAATTATTAGACTATCATATAATTAAGTTAAATTTATTTAATAAAGTAGGGGGGAAATTGTACTGTTGATTTATTATATAATATTAACCCAGATAATGGGGATATCATTGGGAACTGTCCGTTTCGATTTTTGTTTTTGCTGCTGTTTTTTAGTCATTCTTATGCCTCACCAAGACTGTGTGCAAGTGCACGTGCTCGTTTTCCCACCACAAATGATTTTGTGATAAATTCGATTTCCTTTGCTTCCTCGACCGTTGAGACTTGTCCGACAATCATAATCATATGTCCTCATTCCTCACGGTTCATGTTTGTCAGTCACCTTTAAAAGCACTTGTTGTACACCTGTTACCCTGCTTCTTTACAGTTCGTACCGAAAGCATAATACAAAGATATTAAACAGCAAAAAAGGTATGGTGCAATGACCCTACAAATGAACAAAGATTACTTGCTAGCAGTACTTCTTGCTTTTGTTGCGATATTCTGGGGTGGATCATTTCTTGTGGTTAAATACATGGCCTCTGAGATCACCGCCGTTGATCTTGGTTTTCTTCGTTTCTTGATAGCAACACCGCTTATGCTTCTGTATTGTATATTTACTAAAAAATTAGAGGTTCCATCTCGGCGGCAGATTCCTTCCCTTGTTGTTCTTGGTCTTACTGGTGTGACCTTTTTGTATTTATTTCAGTTTGTTGGTATCCGTCTTACCAATGCGTCCACGGCGTCTGTTCTTATTAATACCAATGTTATTTTTATTACTGTGCTGTCATTTGTTTTTTTACATGAAAGAACAACGGTTCGACAGGTGGTAGGTGTTGCTCTTTCATTTGGCGGAGTTGTCGGTGTTGTTTTTTCAAATATTAGTATCAGTCAATTGAATTTTTCAAATTCCTTTTTTCTAGGGTGTCTATTGATGCTTCTTTCTGCGCTGTGTTGGGCTGTTTATTCTGTTGTAGGTAAGCAGTTGTTGCGATCAATGAATAATCTTACGGTTACTACCTATGCGTTTTTGCTGGGAACGATTTTGTATCTTCCCTTTGTATTTCGTAGTATTCCAGGGGCGCTGTCTGTTCTTTCTTTTTCTGGGTGGCTTGCTGTTTTGTATCTTGGGTTGTTTTGCTCAATTTTTTGTTATCTTGGGTGGTATAATGCGTTATCAAAAATTGATGCAGGACGTGCTGCGGTTTTTTTGAATGTTATTCCATTATCTGCTATTGGACTCTCTGTTGTTGTCGGTGAGTTGATTACTCCTTTGTTTCTTGTTGGTGCGGTGTTGATAGTCTATGGTGTTCATTTAGCATATAAAAAATAAGTATATTTATCTGTTTTATGATGAGTTGAAAGAGTAGGTAGAGCAGGCGTACCTCGTATGTGGGTCTGTGGTTACTTTCTTTTTTTACTTTTTGTTGGTGGGCTTGTTGGTGTTGGGTGTGATGCCCCTTTTGGTGGTGCGGCATTGAGAAGCCGATCAAAGAGTTCTTTGTTGGTGTCAAACCAGTGTTGCCAGTTGCGGACTTCCTGTCGCAGGGTGTCGCATTCTTGTTCTTTGGTTTCGTATTGGTTGTAGAGTTTGACGAGGCGTTCTTTTTCTTTTTCGAGTTGATCATTGGTTTCTTCAAAGCGGTTTCTGTATTCTTCGAGAGAATCGTATTCTTTAAGTTCTTCTGCCATGCGTTTAAGTGAGCTTAATGTCTTATTGTTAGAATTGATTTGATTCTCGAGTGAGGTAATTTCTTTTTCCAACCAGTCTACTACTTCAGATAATATGCGGTCCTTCATGTAGGTGCTCTCCTCACAGATGTGGTAAGTCTCTATCCCATATTTATTTTTATCGCTTTTTTGTGTGTGATACGCGACGCTATGATTAAATTAATATTTTTGATATTATTTTTATAATTTTAATCAATTTATTTTTTTTATTTTTTACAATTAATGTATGGTTATATGGCTTAAGATTGCTTGTGTGCTGTAGATTTCTTTTTTATTCTTTTTTGTGTATCTTTTTTCTAGAAGAATTTTCTCGAACAATCTTTCATATATCCATATAAATAAATAATTAATTAACAATTTAAAATTGGAAATAAAAAATCATTATTTCCAATCGAAATACTGCAACAAATACGTTGCAAAAAAAAAAATAGATGAACAATAGGAGATCTCTCAATGCAAAAGAAATGTTCTACCGGAATAATACTGGGGATAAGTATTATCCTTTTAAGCAGCACACTACCATTGGTAGCCGCAAATGATGGCGATGGTTGTGATCCACTTGTATCACTGCCACCCGACCCCGTAATCGCTCAATTATACCACAGCTATGATGATAGCTATTTTAAGGTCACCTTATACAACGTTCCTTCGGGATATGATGTACAAAATGGGATGTATTCTGGGTGGTGTATTGATTATGGACCAACCATAACTGATTATATCAATTATTCCATGCAATTATACTCTAGCTACTGTCCCCCACCACATCTTACCAGTAGTAATTGGAACTATGTAAACTATCTACTTAACCATAAACAAGGAACGTATAATGATATTCAAAATGCTATCTGGTACTTTGTTGATTTTGCCTCCGGCTCTCCACCTGCACCATCGGGTCAAGGTCAAGATATGGTCGATGATGCACTAGCACATGGTCAAGCCTTTGTTCCCGCACCCGGTCAGACCGTTGCAGTCATCATGGATCCAGTCAATCGAGGCCCAGGAAATCTTATTCAGTATACCATCATTGAAGTACGAGTTCCGGATTCTCCCTGTAATGGAAATCAAAGCCACTGCAGAACGGTGTCGACAAGCACGACTATCACTGGTGGTGGCGGAGATCCTTCACAAGGCGGAAACGGTGCTCCTATTATCAAATGTAAATGGGAGTATGACCTTGATGTCGTCTCTGAAGTAGGGGAATGTGATCCCTGTCCCGAATGTGGACAAGGTAACAACTTCTATCATGACGCATGTGGCTGCACAGATGGCTTACAAGTTAAACCCATTCCTGGCGGCGATGTAACCGTTGGCTACTACGCAATTCTCACTGATCCAGAAGGTGTAGGACAAATAGATCATGTCTATGCTGATATCTGGCATCCTGATGGCAGCTTCAAATACCAAATTGAACTGTTCCCCATCACCAACATCACTCGTGAGTTGGAGATCTGGGATCATGTCACCAGCTGTCACTCTGATCTCATCAAATACAATGGATACAATGATTCCGAGATTTATGATGAGCTTTGGGAAGGACTTGCATACATCTATTATGCAGAAGCAAAGATCAACTACTGCCAACCTGGTGGATGGTACTATGTCGGCATTCGCGGTCATGACACTTATGATACCTGGTGCAACTATTTGTATAACCGCTTCTGGTATATTCCCACAAGCATTGTAGAACTTGATTTCACCGACATTAACTACGGTACCGTTGCTACAAGTGTCGACAAATGGATCGGCGGTGACAGCAATATGCTGACAAGCAGTAAACCAACCGTTCGTAACATCGGAAACACCCCAGTCGAATTGTACGTCTGGCAGGATGATATGGAATTTGGTAAGACCAATGGATCCTGGAATGTTGAATTCGACGCTCGTCTCGGTAACCCCGGTCTCTATGGCGATGTCAGATACCACCCAGAGGAAATGGATGTCGACCACTTAGGTGTTCGCATACCTGGTGTTCTCCCACTTTGTACACAGGAGAAAATGGACTTCTCAATTCACGTCTATAAGGGTATGCCTGGACTGACCTATACCGGTACCATGAAACTCTGTGCCTACATCAATCAAGGTAGCTATGTCTGGAATACCCCTCCACAGTTCCTTGAGAATGCACCAAATGGAGTCCCGGATCCCTACGCTGGACCAGACAATCCTGGCCCCTGCCCGGATTAATCTCTTTTTTTATCTCTTCTTTTTATTTTTCTTTTATTTTTTCGTTCTTCTCTGGATATCTATTGTTATAATAAATTATTATTAAAAAAATAATACTAAATCCATAAATAATGGATTTAACAGGGGAGGAGGGGGAAAGTAAATGGAATATAATTCTAGAATAATTTATCATAAACATATAAATATAAAAACACAATTATAGATTTGCCAGTTAAATCTGGTTAATACTTTAATTGAAGCGAGGAATGTTGATGAAATCATCATACGTTGAACGACACTCATTTGTTCAACAGAGATTCAAAGAAAGGGTCCACGGGCCAATGCAATAAATAAGAACATATGGAGGTAACGACAATGAAAAAAATTTTGTCTCTTCTAATAGTCTTTGCACTCATGATCACCTCTGGTGCAGCACTCACCGGCGCAGCTGATGACACGTATGTCAGCGAATGTGACGATGAACCAAACTGCATAGATGTCAACACAAGTGTCACCATCACTGGCGGTAACAGCGGTGGAGATACCTCTGGAAATGGAAACAGTGCTCCAATCATAAAATGTAAATGGGAGTATGACCTTGATGTCGTCTCTGAAGTAGGGGAATGTGATCCCTGTCCCGAATGTGGACAAGGTAACAACTTCTATCATGACGCATGTGGCTGCACAGATGGCTTACAAGTTAAACCCATTCCTGGCGGCGATGTAACCGTTGGCTACTACGCAATTCTCACTGATCCAGAAGGTGTAGGACAAATAGATCATGTCTATGCTGATATCTGGCATCCTGATGGCAGCTTCAAATACCAAATTGAACTGTTCCCCATCACCAACATCACTCGTGAGTTGGAGATCTGGGATCATGTCACCAGCTGTCACTCTGATCTCATCAAATACAATGGATACAATGATTCCGAGATTTATGATGAGCTTTGGGAAGGACTTGCATACATCTATTATGCAGAAGCAAAGATCAACTACTGCCAACCTGGTGGATGGTACTATGTCGGCATTCGCGGTCATGACACTTATGATACCTGGTGCAACTATTTGTATAACCGCTTCTGGTATATTCCCACAAGCATTGTAGAACTTGATTTCACCGACATTAACTACGGTACCGTTGCTACAAGTGTCGACAAATGGATCGGCGGTGACAGCAATATGCTGACAAGCAGTAAACCAACCGTTCGTAACATCGGAAACACCCCAGTCGAATTGTACGTCTGGCAGGATGATATGGAATTTGGTAAGACCAATGGATCCTGGAATGTTGAATTCGACGCTCGTCTCGGTAACCCCGGTCTCTATGGCGATGTCAGATACCACCCAGAGGAAATGGATGTCGACCACTTAGGTGTTCGCATACCTGGTGTTCTCCCACTTTGTACACAGGAGAAAATGGACTTCTCAATTCACGTCTATAAGGGTATGCCTGGACTGACCTATACCGGTACCATGAAACTCTGTGCGTACATCGACCACGGCAGCTATGTCTGGGATACACCAGCGCAATTCCTTGAGAATGCACCAATGGGTGTGCCAGATCCATACGTTGGGCCATCAAACCCTGGTCCAGCATAAACTGGTAAACAGTAGAAGAAAAAATCCCTAAATCGGGGGACGTCTTCCCCCCACACCTTATTTTTTTTTTTGTAAAGTAGACATTATATCTTTTACTATAATTATATTACAAAAAATATAAATACTAATAGAATAATAATGATGCCAACAACAATGAATTATGCAGTGGGCCTCATATGAAAAAATATACCTGTTTACTAACAATACTTCTCTTGCTCTGCACGATTAGTATGACCCCCTCTTTAGAGAGTCGTGGACTTGGAGTGGGACCAAACTTTATCCAGTATGCACAGGCACTCAGAAACTCAACATATCAAACCACCGTCTTTATTTTCAATCAAGACAATTTTTCAAAACAAGTAAATCTCGAAACAATCGGAGAAATCAGCGAGTGGATCACATTTTATGAAGTAGGAAATAACACCATACCTATCAACTCAACGATCATCGATCGGATGACCGATAAATCAATTCGTTTAAAAATATCGATACCCAGCGATGCAGCCAATCGTCAATATACAGGAGATGCATTGGTGTCCTCAACGCCGGTTACTGAGGTAAATACCTCAAGGAATATTTCTGTTGTCGGTTTGGTGCTCCCCATTGTCATTCAGTTAAATGTCACCGGCGATCAAATCCTAAACGTCAGTCTCGTACGCATGGAAATTGAAGATGCGGAAATACAATTTCCTGTCCGTCTTCGAATGCAATTTAAGAACAACGGAAACGTAAAAGCCGCTCCCACAACGACCATTCGCGTCACCAAAGACGGCAATTACATCGATCAATTACAAACCACCACTTCCCCTATTCAACCCTCTACCATCCACACTCATACATTCTATTGGAACACCACGGGAAAGGTGTCAGGAACCTATGTCGCCGAAATCACCTCCT
>CAZTFR010000019.1:0-30214 GCA_964612945.1 uncultured Thermoplasmatales archaeon | reverse complement strand
TGATGAAGGATGAGGTGGTGTTGGAGGCGTGGTGGGAGTTTCTGGTGGATCTCAGTTGAGGCTGTGCCAGGCGTTTCTTTTTTTTTCCCTGGCGTTCCCTTGCTTTTTTTAAATCGTGGGGGAAAAAAGGTATGAACTCGAGGGAGGTCTATCAGAAGGATTTTTCTTGGAGAGAGGGGTGATTCTTTTTCATTTTTTTACCCCTGGAGGTGTTGTTCATTTTTCTTGAATGACTACACCTTTGGCCAATCTTTATAATAATGATACCAGATAACATCGCTCGTTATGTCCCTTCAAAAAGGATACGTTCATATTTATACCGGAAACGGGAAAGGAAAAACAACTGCGGCAATTGGTTTGGGGATACGAGCTATTGGAGATGGATTAACGGTTCATATGATACAGTTTATGAAGGGGCGGAGATACAGTGAAATCAATGCATTAGATGATGTTCCCCGATTTACCGTGGAACAGTTTGGGCGTGATGAATTTGTCAACAAAAAAAATCCTGAACAAATCGATATCGATTTTGCTCAAAAAGGACTTCATCGTGCACGCGAAGTCATTACAAAATCACTAGGCGATGTAGTTATCCTTGACGAAATTAATGTTGCCTTAGATTTTAAATTAATACCTCTTGAAAAAGTAATTCAATTAATAGATGAAAAACCAGAAAAAATAGAACTTATATTAACCGGTCGTTATGCCCCAGCGGCACTCATTCAACATGCTGATTTAGTCAGTGAAATCCTTGAGATAAAACATCCCTACACAAAAGGAGTAGAAAGTAGAAAGGGAATTGACTGGTAAAAAAAGGGGGAACGAGTATGTTTGATCAAAAACAAATCAAACGCATACAACAGATATATGAACAGTGGGAAAAAGAAATTCTTACACCACATATGAAAAACCATTCAGAGCGTACATCGGCTTTCAATAATCTTTCAAATATCTCCATAAAACCGCTATACACTCCAGATGATATCAATAAACTTGATTTTCTAAAACAGATAGGATTTCCAAGTAGGTATCCCTTCCTTCGAGGAGTTCAACCTAATATGTATCGTGGTCGACTATGGACCATGCGACAGTTTGCAGGTTTTGGCTCCGCAGAAGAGACCAATCAACGGTACAAATATCTCCTTGATCATGGAGAAACTGGTCTCAGTGTTGCCTTTGATTATCCAACCTTATATGGCTATGACACAGATGATCCGATGGCCCGAGGAGAATTTGGAAAATGCGGTGTTGCCGTTTCCTCGTTAAAGGATATGGAGCTGCTATTTCATGAAATCCCCCTCGATAAAATAACAACGTCAATGACCATAAATGGTCCTGCTGCAATTCTATGGGCGATGTATATTGCCAACGCAGAAAATCAAGGCATTGATAAGTCAATACTTGGTGGAACCATTCAAAATGATATTCTAAAAGAATACATAGCGCAAAAATCTTTTATTTTTCCACCAAAACCCTCGATGCGGCTCATTGTTGACACCTTTGAATATGGCTCTAAACAGGTTCCACGGTGGAATACGATCAGTATTAGTGGGTATCATATTCGAGAAGCAGGATCAACTGCCGTTCAGGAACTTGCCTTTACGCTTGCAGATGGCCGGTGCTATGTAAAAGCTGCCATGGAGCGTGGATTACAAATAGATCAGTTTGCACCTCGGTTAAGCTTTTTTTTCAACGCTCATAATGACCTCTTTGAAGAAATTGCAAAATATCGTGCCGCGCGGAGAATCTGGGCGCAAGAGATGAAAAAATTAGGTGCAAAAAAGGCACGCTCCATGTGGATGCGTTTTCACACTCAAACCGCAGGATGCTCACTAACCGCGCAACAACCTGAGATAAACATTGTTCGGGTTACAATACAGGCACTTGCTGCTGTGCTTGGGGGAACCCAATCATTGCACACAAACTCGATGGATGAAGCACTTGCACTCCCCTCTGAAAAAGCGGTGCGTATTGCATTACGAACGCAGCAGATTATCGCTCATGAAAGTGGCATCCCAAACACAGTTGATCCTTTGGGCGGCTCCTATTATGTAGAATGGTTAACTGATACAATGGAGGAGGAAACCTACCGCTATTTTGATAAAATTGAACAATATGGCGGTGTTATCCCTGCTATTGAACGCAGTTTTTTCCAACGAGAAATCGCAGAAAGCGCCTATCGGTATCAAAAAGAAATTGATGATAAAAAACGAACGATCGTTGGGATCAACGAATATCAGTTAGATGAAGAGCTTTCCATTCCCCTTCTAAAGATGGATGGAAAGGGAGAAAAACGACAGATTAACCGCTTACACACACTTCGTAAGAACAGAAATCAGCAGAAAGTCGATCGGAATCTTCGCAGGCTTCACAAAGCAGCAGAAGGAGATGACAATCTCATGCCGTTTCTCTTAGATTGTGTTCACAGCTATGCAACACTTGGTGAGACTTGCGGTGTGCTACGGGAGGTGTTTGGTGAATATGAAGAGCAAGCGATATATTGAGGAGAATACGAGATGGTAAAAACTATTATTCGGGTTTTGATTGCAAAACCAGGCTTAGATGGCCATGATCGAGGAGCAAAGGTTGTCGCTCGAGCGCTGCGTGATGCAGGCATGGAAGTGATTTATACGGGGCTTCATCAATCCCCTGATATGATTGTGCAAACTGCGCTTCAGGAAGATGTTCATGTAATAGGTCTGAGTCTTCTCTCAGGAGCACATATGACCTTGTTTGTTGATGTAGCGTGCCTACTGAAGAAGAAAAAGATGGATGATGTGTTACTTGTTGGCGGAGGCATAATTCCTGAAGAAGATGTCCCACAGCTAAAAAAAGCAGGGATTGCAGA
The DNA here is from genome assembly GCA_964612945.1 of uncultured Thermoplasmatales archaeon. Classification (GTDB taxonomy): domain Archaea; phylum Thermoplasmatota; class E2; order DHVEG-1; family DHVEG-1; genus CAZTFR01. The sequence continues at coordinate 27,366 of CAZTFR010000019.1, read as the reverse complement.
AGTATTTGGTCCGGGGACACCTGTGGAGCAGATCGTTGAGTATATTCAGAAGAATGTGAAACGATGACCAGTCTTTCATCAAAGATTCGAAAGGGTGATGCCCGCGCAATTGCTCGTTTGATTACTCAGGTTGAAAACAATGATGAAGCAGCAATACCTGTTATGAAAGAACTCCATGCAGACACCGGGCAGGCTCACGTTGTAGGAATTACCGGAGTAATGGGTGGTGGAAAGAGCTCGTTGATTTTTGAACTTGCAGATCGATGTCGAAAGCAAGGTAGAAAGGTGGGTATTATTGCTATTGATCCCACTAGTCCTTTCTCCGGTGGTGCCTTACTCGGTGATCGGGTGCGTATGATGGAATTATCCACCGATGAAAATGTGTTTATTCGCAGTATGGGAACTCGGGGGACCGCTGGTGGTCTCACCGGTGCAGTTTATGATGTTATCGAAATTCTTGATGCTGCCGGCATGGACATCATCTTTGTAGAGACTGTGGGAGTTGGTCAGGATCAAGTAGATATCTGCCGTGTTGCGGATACGACACTTGTGGTTCTTGTTCCTGGTCTTGGTGACTCTGTACAGATGATCAAAGCTGGTTTAATGGAAATTGCGGATGTGTATGTGGTTAATAAAGCAGATTTATCTGGGGTGGAACGAACCATTGCTGAGTTAGAGTCTTTAGTTGAGCTTTCGAGTTCATGTCAATGGAAAACTAATGTACTTGCTACCTCTGTCAAAAAACAGGAAGGTATTGAATCATTGTTGAAGTCGATTGATGATCATCTTTTGCATCTGAAAACAAATAAATTATTTGCTGAAAAAAGACGGAAGCGCTATGAGGCTGAGCTTGTAGAAATTATTCATCGACGGTTAATGTGCTTTATCTTTGATGAGGCAAAACTTCGAAATAAAGTTGATACATTGTTAGATGAAATCCTTCATAAAAAGCAAGATCCTTATTCTGCTGCTGAACAGATTTTGGGTAAGATCTTGAAGTAATGGTTTGTTTGATCGTTGTACTTTTTTGAAATTATTGGATGAGTAGATATCCGTATGCTCGACAGAACTATGCTTTATGAGTTTTATATCTATTAGTTGCTACTTCAAATAGTCCATAGAGGTGTATTTCACCTGCAATATAAATTAAATACTACTGAAGGTACTATCGTGCATAACTACAAGATATAGAGGGTGATACGCAAAGTATAAATACTACGATTAACAATTGTTAATATGTGGGGGTCTATACTAGGAATTTCACCTTCCTAGCTTTTTTTCCAGCATGTTTCCTCCTCAAAAAAACACAAGACCCCCTCTCCTCCCGTTACACAATATTTAAAGTGATATGCTCAAATAGGCAAAAAACAATACATCATAAACTCAGTGATACTCATGAAAGAAGGATATCTACAAACCAAGATAAGAGAACTCGATTATAAACTCAAACAACAAATGGAGACTGCCGAACAAATCCACAAAGAACTCCAGCACCTTCAACTCTCAAAAAAGGAACGAAAACAGCTTCTAAAAAAGATCAAAGAATTCGAAACGTTTCAACAACGAATCGAACAAGACCTTCTCAGCAAAAATAAACAGATGCTTCAAGATCTTCTAAAGGAATCGACATCGCTTATTGATGAGCGGGTTAAAAACGCATTGAATAAACGCTTTAAACCCTTTGAACGAAGTATAGAAGCAAAAACAGCGCCCTTGAATCAGCTCGAACAACAGCATGAACAACTTTCTCAGGCATTACAGGAAACAAGCTATCTTCGCAATCTTGTCGAACTTCTCATCGAAGAACTTATCAAAGAACACGTATTTTCTTCAGAAAAACTTGAGATTCTTACAAAACGAGCACGTATTCGCTCAGAAAAATAACTACCTGCGATTGCATACTTTTTTATGGCGAGGTGAAAATCACCTAAAATTATTTATATGTTAATTATATAATATAGGTACATAAATATCTATTAATCTCTGTGGATACTATGAAACAAACACTGTTTCGCATTCATATGTGTAAGACCTAAACGGTCCTGCATCTGCCCTATGAGATTAAAATAGAACTCTTCCTTTTTTTTTCTAAACTCACTACCGTAACCAGTTCATATTACTGTCTACACATCTAACAGGGAAGAGTGTGAAAAAGAAATAAAAGGGGGGAAATAAAGCATAATGATCATTGTTGGAACCGTTGCTTCCAAGCAGGAGGCAAGAGAGCTGCAGTATGTCACTGCTGTTTGCAAGGTTAGTGATTTAGCTAGAACTCTAGCAAAGCAGACCAACAAAGGGTGACATCTAATAGGTCATCTTTTTTTCATTTTTTACATTTTGTGATTCTGTCAGGATAGTTTTAAATAAAAACACTGTCAAATTGTAGCGTGATAATAAGTAACAATATGTGTTAGGAGGAAAAAAAATGGAAACTGATGAACTCCGAAATCAAATAAGAGAATGCCTTCATCAACGAGAATATACCACAGATAAATTACGCAATTACGCTCATAAACTTTATCAACAGGAGCATAAAGTACCGAATCCCACAATTGGTTGGAAACAAATGCTTCGTGAATTAGGTTTTATCTTGTAACTCTCTTCTCTTTCATTTTAAAAAGAAGAAAAGAAAATTCGTTATTTATGCTGAAACTGAGGCTTTCTTTTCTCAAGAAAAGCAGACATTCCTTCTTTTTGATCATGCGTTGCAAAACTTGATGCAAAATAAGAAATCTCTAACATATTTGCCTTCGAAAGATCGGTATCGGCTCCTTTGTTTACCAGTTCTTTTATAAAACAAGTCTGTACACTTGATTTTGAGGCAATCTTTTCGGCAATGCCCTGAACCGTTTCCATAAGGTTGTCTGGCTCCACAACCATGTTGACTAGACCAATTTTGTGTGCTTCTTCTGCGCTAATCATATCACCAGTTAAAAGAAGCTCCTTTGCCTTCATTTTTCCCACAAGACGAGGAAGCCGTTGTGTTCCACCAAAACCTGGATGAATGCCAAGATTAACTTCGGGTTGACCGAGTTTGGCAGCAGAGGAACATATCGCGAGATCGCAGGCCATCATTAGTTCACAACCCCCTCCGAGAGCAAATCCGTTGACTGCAGCGATAATAGGAAGGCGGGATTCCTCCCATAAGTGTAAAAGGGAATGGCCAAGTGAAGAGAAGGCTTTAGCCTGCAAGGTATTCATATCCTTCATCTGTTTAATATCTGCTCCTGCGATGAATGCTTTTCCCGCACCAGTGAGAACCACAACCTGTATCTTTTGATCAGACTCCAGTCCAAGAGAGGCCTGCTTTAATTCCTGAAGAGTCTGCATATTTAATGCATTAAGGGCCTCGGGTCGGTTGATAGTTATGGTTGCAATCCCTTTATGTTTTGTCACGTTTATATTTTTATATGACATAGAGACGATCACCTCTTTGAGTACTCATAAAATCCTCGTCCGGATTTTCTCCCAAGATATCCTGCCTGCGCCATCTTTTTCAGCAGAGGGCATGGACGATATTTTGAGTCATTAAATCCTTCGTAGAGTACTGTAAGAATGTTTAAACTTACATCGAGACCGATAAGATCTGCAAGAGCAAGTGGCCCCATCGGATGGTTCATTCCCAGTTTCATGACGGTATCAATTGCCTCAATAGTTCCTGTTCCATCTTGCACACAAAAAATTGCTTCATTAATCATTGCAAATAAGACTCTATTTGAGACAAATCCCGGACCATCATTCACCTCTACCGGTGTTTTTCCCATTTGTTCTGCAAGAGAGGTAATAATTTGTGCGGTCTCATCAGAGGTGCGCAGCCCGCGAATCACTTCGACCAATTTCATCAATGGTACCGGATTCATAAAATGCATTCCGATAAACTGCTCAGGGCGTTTAGTGGCTGATGCTAGATCTGTTATGGGAATAGTGGACGTGTTGCTTGCAAGGATCGTCTGCTTTTTACAGAGTTTGTCCAGTTTTTCAAACACTTCCTTTTTTACTTTTGGATTTTCAAAGATTGCTTCAACAACGAGATCACACTGTTTTAAATCGTTAAGAGACGTCGTAGTGGACAGATTTGCAAGTGTGTCCTTTTTTTGTTGTTCCGTGATTTTTCCTTTTTCTACACTTTTTGACAAAAATTTTTCAATGCTATTTTTTCCTTTGGTCACAAGTTCGTTAGTGATATCATTAAGAATCACCGAAAAACCTGACTGAGCAGCTACCTGAGCAATACCATGACCCATGGTTCCTGCACCGACTACTCCAATGGTTTTAATCTTCATATCTTCTTTCCTCCTTTAGAGTTGTTCTACAATCATGGAGACTGCGTTTCCTCCACCTAAACAGATGGTTGCTAATCCTCGTTTTTTCCCCCTATGTTTCATAGCATACAGCAAGGTTATCAAAATGCGGCTTCCACTACTTCCAATGGGATGACCTAGAGCAACTGCACCTCCATGGACGTTGAATTTTTTATCAGGAATATGTAGCTGTTGCTTCACCGCAATACTTGCCGAAGAAAATGCTTCGTTGTGTTCGACAAGATCGATGTCATCGATGGATAAGTTCATATCTTTGAGCAACTTTTTCACTCCAGGGATAGGTGCTTCCATGACATAGGCGGGTTCAACACCGCTAGTGTTGTATCCTTTTATGGTTGCAAACGGCTCAATTCCTTCTTTTTTCGCTCGTTGTTTACTCATCACTACGACTGCTGATGCACCGTCGGTGATTTGTGATGCATTTCCTGCGGTTACAACACCGTCTTTTTTGAAAAACGGTTTGAGTTTTGCAAGATTTTCAACCGTCGAATCAGGACGTATTCCTTCGTCTTTATCGAAGGTTATCGGGTCCTTTTTTCGCTGAGAGACACTTACAGGCATGATTTCATCAGTGAAATATCCTTTTTCGGTGGCATGCGCTGCTTTTCTATGGCTGTCTGCTGCAAAGGTGTCACAATCGTTTCGTGCGATATTGAATTTTTCGGCAATGACTTCGCCTGTGTTTCCCATATGATAGTTATTGTAGACATCCCAGAGACCGTCATTGACCATGCTGTCTACGATTTTTCCATCAAACATGCGATATCCAAATCGTGCTTTTGGTAAGAAATAGGGACAGTTCGTCATGCTTTCCATGCCGCCGGCGACAACGACCTCTGCATCGCCCAGTTTGATTGCTTGAGCGGCAAGAACGACTGCCTTAAGTGATGATCCACAGACTTTATCGACATGCAAGGCACCTATTTCAACTGGTAGACCTGCATTGATCAGTGCTTGTCTGGCCACGTTTTGTCCAAGTCCTGCAGAAACCACGTTACCCATGATGACCTCGTCGATATCTGTGGGTTTAAGTTCTGCCCGTTTAACTGCTTCTTTTATAACCATTCCGCCAAGTTGTGGTGCGGAAAAGGATTTGAGAGCACCGCTGAATTTGCCCTGTGCGGTACGTACACCGGCTGCTATGACTGCGTCTTCCATTAAGTTTATAGCCTCCTCCAAGAGAATTCTGAGGCAGTGCAATAGGATGAGAATTTAAATGGTTTTCCAAAAAAAATCACAGTTATTTTTGATAATACAGGAATTCTTTCTCTCGATGTCGGCGACTTAGTGCAGTGTAGATTTCTGCGTTTCGTTTTATTTTTTCAACAAGAAGTGGGTCTGTTTTTATGACTTTTGCGGGGACGCCCAGGACGAGACTATGTTTAGGAATTATTGTATCTGCAGTTACGACAGCACCTGCGCCTATAATGGAGCCGGTACCAATAGTTGCTCCGTTTAAAATGGTGGCATGAATGCCTACAAGGCAGGTGTCCTGAATTGTTGCACCATGAATCATCGCAGCATGCCCGATTGAGACTTCTTTTCCAATAATAGCCGGATGAGTACTGTCGACGTGAATAACACAGCAATCTTGTACATTTGATCGTTCACCTATCGTAATGGTATTTTGATCTCCTCGGATGACGGCATGAGGATAAACGCCACAGTCTTTGTTAATTGTAACATCACCCATAATAACCGCGGAATCTGCAATAAAACACGATTTGTGAATCTGTGGAGCTGCTGTCATAGGTGTCGGCAATAAAAACCTCTTTCTTAACGTTTTTGTTTAAGATGATATTAACTGCGCGAAAAGATGTTTTTTAGTTTTCCAATGCTTCTTTTTAAAGGGTTTTCACTTGATTCACTGCCTGATTTTCCGGGTTTTAATCGGGAGACGATCTTAGTGATTTTCTTTGGAATAGTGGTAATTATTGAGAATTTTGAGCTGGTTTGCTCGGTTTCTTGTTCTGATTCTTCCTTTGTGGATTTTCTGAACGGATTTTTAAGAGGTATTGGAAGATGCTTCTTTTTTGTTTTTTCTTTTTTCTTCCAGTGCTTTTTTATAGGGAGGCCTACAAGGTTTCCTTCGCTATCAATACGGAGCGTAAAGGTTGCTTTGAGTGGTTTTTGTGGTTCATCTGGTTTCTGTTTTCCAGCAGGGTGTTTTTTTGGTCGTCGTTTGAGCAGTTTTTTCTGTTTGAGCGCTTTGGGTTTTCGCTGGCTGAAGAGTCCTTTTTGTGGTGGTGTTGGTTCTTTTGTTTGCTGCTCACAAGGAGACGGTGTATCAATGGTTGGTATCTCTGGTGAAGGCTCGAGTGAGGGTTTCGGTTGTATAGGAAAAACTGATTCAGGAATCGACGTAGATTCGTGGTGAGGTTCAGGTTGCATCATTGATGCTCGTGGTGAGGAGAGTTCTGTGGTGAGATCATCTTCTATAAGATTGATTTCTTGAATTAAATTAAGAATTTCGTCATGTGTTTTTATCCCCTGACCCTCCTTATTTTCAGAGAGTAATTCTTTTGCTGGAATTGATCTCGCCTCACACGATCGTTGTTTGTGATCCCAAGAGGGTATCAGTGTGGGTATAAAAAAATCTATGCCTTGGGCTCATATCGACGATCTCGGCTGTCATCGCCGCTATCCAAAGAGAATTATCTTAGTGATAGCCAATCGATTCATAGCGGATGTGTGATTCTTCACAGCTGGGACAGTAATCCTCGACCATGATAAGGTCGTCGATTTTGCGGATGGGTATATGCAGCATCTGGCTGTGACAGTGTTTACAATTGTTGTCTTCAGTCATGATATCTTCCTACCATAACCTAAAAAAAAGAGCAAATGACCTAATATAAATATATAAATTATAGTATATAAATGTAGTGTTGAGCTATTTTTCTCCCCTGTTGTCCTCTGTGAGATACTCATGAAACAACAAATCTGACTTTTCACAATGCAAATGATACCCTCGTTCTTTGTCCCTCTCTGTTGTCAAAGGCTTATGACACACTGCACAAAACACGTCCCCTTCAGGATATTTTTCAGCCATAAAAATCACCTCTTTTCCCTAATTGTCTGAACATATTCTTTACCAAACTGATAGCAAACAATTACTACGAAGATTAAGAATGCTGCGATGGTATAATCTAGTATAATAAGAAGGGGATTTTTCGAAGAAGAAACAATTGGTTCCACATAGCCGGCTAACACAATCCCAATTATAAGTACACCAATCACAACAAGAATCGTACGAATCAACAAGCGTTTTGCTGTTTGTTTTTCCATACACTATCAGTGGTTAAAATATTCCCATCAATATTAAGAGTTTCGGTGGAAAAGAAGAACGATATTTTGTAGTACTTAGTAAAAATTATTTGTATCTTCTTACTTGAAGGTGTAAATACAATTAGTTGTTGACAAGTTAATGGAGTAAGGTTATATGCACACAGCAAATACCACCCTTCACACGCCTACATTACTAGGTGAACAACCCTTTTCAAATGTGAGGTGACCATCGTATGGGGAATACGCTTATCCAAAATATCTTTCAAACACATTCAAAAGAAAAAACAGAGGTTGATGACATCATCGATGTCGGTATTGATATTCGTGTTGCCCGTGATTTTGGTGGGGCAAACGTGGTGAAAAATATTAGAGAAAACAATCTTTCCATTGATGACCCGGCAAAGACATTTTTCACCTTTGATTGTAACCCTGGAGGCTGCGATCAGAAATATGCTGCAAATCAACATATCTGCAGACTATTTGCCCGAGAGCAGCATATACACGTCTACGATATCAACCGGGGAATTGGAACACATGTCGCTTTTGAAGATGGACTGGTCCAACCGGGTGGCACCTTTGTCTCTACAGATTCTCATGCCAATATTCTTGGTGCCATTGGAGCCTTCGGTCAGGGTATGGGAGATGTCGATATCGCCCACGCTTTTGCTCATGGAAAAACATGGTTTAAGGTTCCTCCTACAAAAAAAATCATACTAAAAGGAACACCCTCTCCACTTGCTACGCCAAAAGATGTTGTGTTGAAAATGGCAGGGGAGTTGGGAGCAAATGGGCTTCTTGGCTGTGCTGCAGAGCTATATGGACATTATGTTGATTGTCTCGCCCTTGACGGTCGTGTCACTATTGCCTCTATGGCTACTGAGATGGGGGCAATTACTCTATTGTTTCCACCCAATGAGCATATCGAAACTTTTTATCAAAATCAGATTAATGTGAAAATCCATCCTCTATATGCAGATTCTGATGCATCATACGAAGATACTATCGAAATCGATATTGAAGGACTGACTCCACAGATTGCACAACCCGGCCATCCTGATGATGTTGTCCCTGTTTCAGATCTGCAAGGAACTCCACTGGATTCCGGATTTATCGGATCCTGTACGAACGGACGTGTCGAAGATTTCAGCCTCGCCGCCTCCATTCTTCGCAATGCTACTGTAGCAACAGGTAGAATTCTCAAACTCGTTCCTGCTACCGATATTGTGTGGAAGCAACTATTAAATAATGGAAGCATAGCAGACTTCAAAAAAGCAGGTGCTCTTATTGGATCTGCAGGATGTGCAGGATGCGCAGCCGGTCAGATCGGACAAACCGGAAAAGATGAAAACGCTATTTCCACGGGCAATCGTAACTTCCCAGGTAAACAGGGCAAGGGAAATATCTATCTTGCCTCTCCTGCAACGGTCGCGGCATCGCTAATATCTGGGCATATAACTTCTTCTGATCATATCGCATCTACACCAGCCCAACCTGCTATGCATCGTTCACCAAAACAACAAATCATCGCTAAAAAATCCCCAAAAACACAGCCTGCCGCAGCGGTCTCTGGGCGGGCCTGGGTGATACAAAAAGACAACATTGACACCGATATGATCTATCACAACCGCTATCTTTTTATCACGGACATTAAAGACATGGGACAATACACCTTTGATAATCTCACCGGGTATGAACACTTCGCCAACCAAGCTCGATCTGGTGATATCATCGTTACAGGAAAAAATTTTGGCTGCGGAAGTTCACGACAACAAGCCGTTGACTGCTTTAAATCTCTTGGGATACATGCTATTATCGCTGAATCGTTCGGCGCAATTTATGAGAGAAACGCCATCAACAATGCCTTTCCCATTCTCACAGCAGAAGATATCACCAAAAAAATTGAGGACAAGGATACCATTCACGTTGATTTTTTATCAGGAAAAATCACTGATACCACTCAGCAAAAAACCTATCAAGCAAAACCGTTTTCCACTGTGAAAAAAGATATTTATCTTCGTGGAGGCCTTCTGAAGAGGTGAGTAAAGTATATGGGAGCAACGTTTGCAGAAAAAATACTTGCAGATTATGGGAACAAAGAACATGTCTGCCCTGGTGAAATTGTCACAGTTAAGCCAGATCATCTTCTTACCCATGATAACACCGCAGCAATAATCGCTAAAATACAACCAGAGCTAAAGCAATATGCAATTGTCGACAGGTCATTCAATATCATCGCCCTTGATCATGTGATACCTGCTGCATCTGAAAAAACAGCACTAAATCATAAAAAAATCCGTGAATTTGTACGCACGTATGATATTCAACATTTCTTTGATATTGGGGAGGGCATCTGTCATCAGCTTGTCGTTGAAAAAGGGCTTGCCTTACCAGGAACTCTTCTACTGGGGAGTGACTCTCATACTTGCTCCTATGGAGCTGTTGGAGCGTTTTCGTCGGGCATTGACCGAACAGAAGCTGCAGTACTTACGCTTACAGGCGAAACATGGCTTAAGGTGCCATACAGCATTAAAATCAATCTTCAAGGAACCCTTCCAAAGGGGGTTTATGCAAAAGATGTTATTTTGTCTATTATCGGCGATATTTCTGCATCAGGTGCTAACTATTGTTCTGTAGAATTTCATGGCGATATCACCCAATTTTCTATTGCTGATCGGTTTACTATGGCAAATATGGGTGTTGAAATGGGGGCTAAAAATACGGTCTTTCCTGTCGATGAACAAACGGTGAACTATCTGAAAGAAAAGGAGATAAAGAAATCGCAATACACGCCGGTTAGTCCTGATGATGATGCCTGTTATCAACAAGAAATTGCTATTGATCTATCACACCTCTCTCCTCAGATAGCTCTACCTCATACTGTGGATAATGTCAAGCCACTTTCGGAGATTGAAGGGCTTTCTTTTCAGCAAGGGTTAATTGGAACCTGTACTAACGGACGGCTATCTGATTTTAGATTGGCTGCATCCATTGTAAAAGGGAAAACCATTGCTTCATCAGTTCGTTTGTTAATTCTTCCTGCGTCTCGTCAAACATTATTGGATGCTATGAATGAAGGAATCATTGATATTTTATTGGATGCAGGCGCGGTGGTGCTTCCTCCCGGTTGTGGGCCATGTCTTGGTGCACATCAAGGAGTTCTTGCTCCAGGAGAACGATGTCTAAGTACTGCGAATCGTAATTTTAAAGGACGCATGGGTTGTAAAGAAGCAGAGATTTATCTTGCCAGTCCGGCTACCGTTGCAGCCTCTGCTCTTACCGGGAAAATTACAGATCCACGAAAGGAGGTTTGCTAAATGACGGTATGGAAATATGGTGACAATGTTGATACAGATATGCTGTTTCCAGGAAAATATGTTTACACCTGTAGTACCCCTGAGGAAATTAAGGATCATCTTCTTGAAGATCTTGATCCATCGTTTGCAAAAAAAGTTCAACCTGGTGACTTTATTGTCGCAGGGAAAAACTTTGGATGTGGAAGCTCACGCGAACAACCGGTTGTCGGATTAAAGAGCGTAGGAATCACTGCTGTAATCGCTGAAAGCTTCGCTCGTATTTTCTACCGAGCCGCTATCAACCAAGGGCTTCTGCTGATAGAATGCCCGCAGGCAGTCAAAACCTATACCGCAGGAGACACCGTCCTTCTCGACCTTGACCACTCCACGATTTTTATTGGATCGAAACAGTTTTCATTTCCCCAGCTCCCACCAGAGATTCTTGCAATTCGTGAAACTGGAGGTCTTCTTGCCTATACGCGAAAAAAACTCAAACAACGCAACCGTTAAGAGTGATTGGGCTGCACCATCACGATATGTTTAATACCTGCCTCAAGAAATACCTCGCCTTCTTCTTGAAATCCACATTTTTTGTAAAAAGAGCGAACCTGAAGCTGCGCATGGATGCAAATCCTTGATGGGGAATAGGAATGCGCATACTGAATGAGAAACTGAGTCAGATGCATGCCAAAACCGCGCCTGCGATATGGTTTTCGAATCGCAATGCGTTCAAGTTTTACACAATCATTGAACCGTATGCGTGCGCAACCAACAGGTTTTTTTTGATAGTATGTTATAAAGTGAGTTGCTGTATCATCCCACCCATCAAACTCTTCTTGGGGACTGACGTCCTGCTCATGGACAAACACCTCGGTTCGTATATGATGGACCAACTGTAGTTCCTTTTCATTTTTCACCGGGTGAATGTCAAGTGTATTCATACTCAACGCATTATCGCAGAGACCCTACAAGAGGTTTTCTAATTAAGAAGACCCCTCTTAGACCTCAGAAAATACTTGAGAAAAAAAATAAGTATGGTCAGTCGAAGTCCGAACCCAGATCATATCCGCAGTAGGGACATTCTGAACCATCAAGTGGTTGATTACAATTTGGGCAACAATTAAGTGAATCAAAATTCTGATCTGTGGCTTCCATGGTGCAACCACACTTTGGACAAATATACAGATCTTCATCTGTAAAGGTGGATCTTTTCATTTTTTCTCCACAATTAGGGCAGATCCATTTTTCATCCTGATCCATCATGACTTCCATACATCTAACACTCCTATTTTTTTAGTTGTAATGCATTCTTTCCACGCGCCTATATAAACGTAGTGTGACAGAACGGCAAAATGAAAAAAAACACAGAGTCATTGGTTAAATTCACTATGGTATTTGTACATTAATTTCATAAAAAAAAATGGATGGAGTGGAGAATTAATCGTCTTCGTAGAGCTTGAGCGTTTCAAAGAATTCTGGTGTAAAATAGTATCCATAGGGTGTTACTTCGATGAGTCCTTTGCGGATACATTGATCAAATAAATCTTCAGAGATCTTTTTGGGCATCTGAGTTGGTTTGGGTGGTAGTTGTTGTTTTTTTGAGTGCGTCATATTCATCATCTATCCCGGTTAGTTCCTCTTCATGAAATAAAGTGGCGTGATACTGTTTGTCAATAGTTGTATTTAAGGGTGTGGTGGAAAAATGTCGGAATGAAGAATTACCCCAAAAAAAAAAATCAGGCTATGGTGTATCAGTAACAATTAACTCTTTTACAGGTGTTCCATCACTCCATAGCCCCATAAATCGTTGTTCTGAGGTGTTGCCAAGACAATATTCTTTGCTCGTCCCATAGAATGCATAATCCGTGAGGGCGTCGAAAAGCTTCCAGGTGGAGAAAAAATCCATAGCATTCACCGTTGGGGATCGAAGCGAAAAAATACAAACCGGAGCCATGTGATCAGCGAGCAAAGAGGGTGTTCCATAGGTATCTGTGGTTTGAATGATAAAGTCTTTTTTATCCAAAGGTATATGTTCTATGCCATAGAAAATTTGTTTTCCATCGGCAGCCCCTACAACCGTATCATCTTCACCGACAACAACAAGCATGAGGGTCTCCTCGGCAATAGATGAATAGTTAATTATTTGTGATGAACGAATAGCGGGCTGAACAGGCATAATTGCTTTTGGAATCGGCAGCCCCTGTTTTTCTGCTTCTGCAGCAATGAATGCTGTAAATCCTCCACCAAGTGAATGACCGGTGATCGCAACTTTATCTACATCCGGCGCAATATGTGATCCAGTTTTCAGTTTTTCAAAAGCTTGGATAACAGCTTCAAGCGCGTTATCATCAAATTCTTCGAATCCAAAATACAACCCTCGTTGATACCGGGGATAAATAACAATATTTCCTCGTTTAACGAGATGATCTATCCAGGGTTGATAAAAGATGGGGAACATCGCACTCCACCCATGTAAAAAGATAATCACCGGAGCCTCGGAAGGCGTTGGGTTATCAGGTTCAAAGATCCAATATTGATCTACCCCCCAGTTGTATCGAGTCCTCACGACTGAAGCATGGGAATAATTTGATCCACCTGGCCCCTCTTCAGATTGGTTGGGTGGCGATGGAGGGGGAGTAGACAACGTGTTTGATTGGATAGGAGAAAGGCAGAAGTTAGTGAGCAGAAGAAGTCCAAGAAGAACAGCAACTTGCGATGATTTATATGTTTTTAGCATACAGTGTCCTCCCACATAAAAAAATATTACCATCAACCAATATAAAAAGGTATCTACTTATGTTGTGTGGTGGGTTTTAGGATGGGGGAAGAGAGGAGGTGGTGAGGAGAGATGGTAAAAAGGGAAATTGTCCCCCATCCCATACAAAATTATGTATATTTTTTACTTTATAAAATTTGTTGTATATTTATTATCCTAAATAAGAAATACCCAATAGATATGAAGGGGAAACTAGGAAGGGTAGAGGGGGGATAAAATATGAAGAAACCATAAAAATCAAGCAATATTTTGATCGTCCCTTCCTAGATATTTTGTCCAGCACGGCTACAATCGTTTATGACATTTATAATCATTTTTCGCAGCTACCTGTGCACCTGTATATGCAGATAGTAAATAGTTACGTTACTGGCTTAGAAATTTTTCTCTACGAATGGCATCAAGTTTTATCCAGTTGGTAACATTACGGGAAATACCAATTGTTCCAATAACATTGTTCTGATCGTCAAAGCGAGGAACTTTTGTTACCGAAAACCATCGTTCTAAGCCATCAGAACCAGTAATTTTCTCGATTTGATCTATGAGAGGCTGTCTGGACTGCATTATTTGATTATCATCATCGACAGCTTTTTGAGCCTGATCAGGGGGAAGAAAATCAAAATCAGTTTTACCAATCATTTCCTCAGGTGTAACATTCCAATGCTCTGCTTTTACTTTGTTTACAAACACGAATCGATTATTGCTATCCTTGAAATAAATGGAATCCGGGATAGTATCCATTAGTGAAGTGAACAATACATGTTCATCCTTCCATTTATGTTCGATTTCTCTTTGTTTTGAAATATCTTGTATAAGTATGGTTGTTCCCACTACTCCACCCTGATCATCCTGTAAATGGCTTACAGAGAGAACGACATCTACTGCGTGACCATCTTTTCGGTGCATGAGTGTTTCTAAATGATCCGTTGTATTTTCTGAAGTAAATAATGAACGATGCAGCTGTTTCCATACCTCCTCTGTATAAAGCGATGATAATGATTTCATATGTAAATCCTGATAGGTGAAACCAAAAAGTGTCTCCACAAGTGAATTCCAAGAAAGAATAGTGCCTGTATCGTCTGTGAGAATAATTGCAAAAGAGGAATTTTCAAACACAGCGCGATATCGTTTTTCTGATAATTCTAAATCTTTCCGAGCTTGCTCCGCTGGAGTGATATCTCTTGAGATCCCCATAGTTCCAATGATATCGCCTTCTGCATTATATCTGGGGATTTTAGTTACTGACATCCAATGCTCTGATCCGTCACGATGAACAACCTTTTCCACCTTGTTTATAATTGGCCGGCCAGTCTGAAGAATTGTCTTATCATCTTCGAAGCTTTTTTTTGCTTGATCTTCAGGGAGAAAATCAAAATCGGTTTTTCCAAGCATCTCGTCAGGATCAATCTGATAATGCTGTGCTTTGGATTTATTCACTAAAATAAACTGATGATTTTCATCTTTGAAATACACGGAATCGGGAATATTTTCCCATAATGTTTTCATATAGGTATGTTCTTCTATTCGTCTTTGTTCCATCGTGTTTCGATGAGTAACATCACGGACGATCAGTACGAAATTATCCACTTCATTTTCTTTTCTCACCAAGAAAAAGGAACTAATCTCAACATCCAACACATTTCCGTTCTGTGTTTTTACCTGCGACGTGTAGGTTGTGGCGTTTCGTCGTGAAAGAAGTTGCTGAAATTGATTAAGAACAACGGGTGATGATTCCGCGGTGAGAACACCCATGTTAAATAAATTTTTGCCAATAAACTGATCTTTTAAGAAATTGAATAATTCGCAGCTGGTTGTATTGACGTCAAGAATATCGCCATGGGCATCAAGTACGATAATTGCATCAGTTGTATATTCAAAAAGACCGCGATACTTCTTCTCACTTTCCCGAAGCCGCTGTTCCGAAGTACGACGGTCCGAGATATCCCACAAAAGGACAAAGATCATAGGTTTTTTGTCCATTTGAAACAAAGAAATACTTAGTTCAACAGGGGTATAACTTCCATCTTTTCCCACAGATTCTGTTTCTAAATGCAGGCCTCCTCTCGCTGCGATTTCTTCTTTTAATTGTTCCCAATCCGTTTGAAGGGGGAGTAAATTACGAAGAGAAAGCCGTAACAGCTCATTCCAATCATAATTGAAGAGTTCACATGAGCGTTGATTTGCTTCAAGAATCTGCCCGTCCAGTGAGGCAAGAAATGCTGCTGCGTTCACCTGTTCAAAAAGTGTTTTGTAGCGTCCATCGTTTTGAGCTACGTGTGAATTTTGTTGTCTTGCTTTTCTCTCCTCCGCATCAGATTGCATTAGCTTGTCACATCTCCCGCATCCCTGGGGAATGAATGATTTCTTGGGAGTTCAAAATAAGTTAGCACTTTATAAAGTTGTGTTCGGAGAAACATGAATTTGAAAGCATTTTTTTGTTTTAGTAGTGAAAAACTGCACCGGAAAAAATTGTTGTAAAAGATGCATGACTGTTTTGGTGTGTCCACTGATATTTGTCGCTCGGAGGGTAGATGGTTTTTCTAGCACGCAGAGATAGGGAAGAACCTGGTCGAGTGCGTGATGATCTACTGTTGCATTGGACGATATTTGTTTTAAAAGAGTGGTTACTGTTGTAAGAGCGATATGTTCTGCTGGGACTCCTTTTTCGCCTAAAGTCGTCTCACCAAGAAATGCTTGGTGTGAGTGGGTCCATAGGGTAAGTCCCGTTCCAGGACTTGGCGTGGTTGCTTCTTGAACAGACAGTGAGACAGGTATATCATTTTTAAGAGCACGTTGGATCACGGTATGTTTCATTCGAGTGGCTATGTGGCCGGGCAGGTTTGCGATGTGGATGATTCCGTTTATTGATGTATAGTGTGGATTTGTATCAAGAGATAGCGGAGCAGTTGGTAGGGATGGTTTGAAATGCAGGGTGGCTTCTCCTCCGCCTTTTGGGTAGTATCCTCGTTTCTGAAGACTATATTGTACATGAAGGCCAAGATGTGATAGATGGGTGAGAAATATGTGAGTAAAATAATCCCATGAGGGCGCCCATTTAACATCGGTTCCTCCTTTAATTGTCACGGTAACGCTTTCTTGGGCTCGAAGACATCCTAAAAGAACAGATTGCATCACTAAGGGTATACTTCCCGCGGTACCGATATCATGGGTGTAGGTTCCTGATTGTATTTTTTCGGGGGTAAATTTAAGCGATTGCGAGCCGATGTGAAGCCCTTTTGTTTCTGCGTTTGATATTTTTTGAAGCAAAGAAACAGCGGCATAATGTTGCGGCTGAATCCCCGGATTTGATCGATGTGCTCGAATGTTGCGAATAGAAATAGCGGTCGTAGTAAGGGCGGAAAGTGCAGTTGCATAGCGAATGATTTGTCCCCCACCTTCACCATAGGACCCATCGATTTCAAGCACTCCATTCACCAATTTTTCAGCTCTTTAAGAAGCAGAGTTAACGTTGCGTTCAATGTTGATTTCTTATTTTGTAGTCGTGATCCTTTAAAGAGGAAGTTTTTCACTTCAGTTTTGGTTGGTGTTGCAATGCCGATGTAGACAAGTCCAACAGCTTTTTCTTTAGCCCCACCAGTTGGCCCTGCAATACCGGTTGTGGAAAGTCCAATGCTTGTTTGTGCAGTGATGCGTACACCCTCGGCCATAGATGCGGCAACCTCAGGACTTACCGCACCATATTTTTTGATAAGTATTTCAGGGACCTCTAATGTTTCTATTTTTGATTTATTGCTATAGGTAATGTGTCCTCGCTCAAAATATGCAGAACTACCGGAGATATTGGTAAGAGTATGGGCAACCAGTCCCCCCGTACAGGATTCTGCAGTGGCAATGGTTAGTTTTTTGCTTAGCAATTGTTCTTTGATCTCTTTAAGCAGTTGCTGAGTTATTGTCCTCACCTCATTTCTTTGTGTTTACTAAATTGTAGTGATAAAAGATTTGTGGTTTTTATGAATGAGAGAAAATGAAAAAGGACAAAAAGAATTAGGGGGTAAATGTCTCTCATTCATTCTTTCTCATCAGGATTAAAATGACGTTTAAATATATAAATATTTTCTGATTAACCGCCTGTAAGAGCGTAGAAGGTATTTCTGTGATTATTTTATCGTTTATTGCCTGCACTTTCAGCGAATCGGCCTAACGTATCGTAACATCTCATGAGGTCTTTTTTGTCGATGATGATGTTCATTTCGGTGGAAGTAAGAATGATTCCTGTAATGTTGATGTTTTCCCAGGCGAGAAGTCGTATCACATCATAGAGGACACCGGAGATAAACACATATTCTTTGGAATACGTAAGGGAAATAGATACGAGATCATCGATGATTTCGATTACCTTTTCGTTTTCTAAAATTTCTAAGAGCTGTTGTTTATATTTTTTATTTGTGATAATACCAATTTCAAAATTTCCCTGAGTAGTATTAAGAATTCCCCCTTTTTTGAAATCAACGATGGAGTAGAGCCGTTGTATTTGGGTAAGAAGTGTAGGAGATTCCTCGAGTACAAGGTAGCAGATATCGGTTTTTATGGTTTCGATAAAATAGTTAAATTTTGGTTTATGAAGGATCTTGCTTGATTTTTCTGCGTGTCGACGGAGCGCCATGATAATTGCTGATGTTTTTACATCTTTGCCGAGTTCGGTTTCTATTTTTGGTTTTAAATGTTTTGCCAGCTTGTTATATGAGATGATTTCATTGTTGATTGCCTCTTGAAGAAAGATCTGTCTATTAAGGATATCTTTTACCGTTTGACTTATTGTTGCCATATTATTCACCATCAGAGTTTTGTGTTATGATAAGAACTTCCTGTTTCAAATTTTATTATATAACTATATTCCTTCTGGTTCTTATAATTTTTGTTATTATGATTACATAACTTATATAAGTAAGAGCCTTTTTCTGTTATTTGTGTATTCGAAAGAATCGCATTTATCTGGAGAAAATGAAGACTCATCATCGGGAAGACCGATGAAGAACACCTTAGGGGGAGTTGAGAACAATCGAAATAAAAATTGTTGGTTCCATTGGAGACCAAGATGATGTTACGACGATTAAACGGATAACAGAAGTCTTCCTCATCGAAACCAGAATTAGGGGGATTCTGGAAAAAAAGACACAGGAGAAGAAACGTTCTGAGGTACTGCCTCTAGAGATTTCTTCTCCTCCTCCGCTCCAAAAATAACTGACCAATGACCAGAGATAATAAAAAAATTTTTACTCATTTTTTACAAGATATGATTCAAAATCTATCATTTTTTAACTAGACCCTTCTAAAGATTTCGTTAAGAAATATTTTTAAACTATGAAATTATATTAAATGTCCGGGGAAGAATTCTGGTTTCTAAAACACGCCAAAAACAAACCTTCATAGTTGCATTACTATCTGGGATGTTACTGTTGTCAATAACAAGCTCTGCAGGTATTGCATCCTTTACAATTCCCAAAAATTCTTTGTCTGCTACCTCTGAATTTACTCATAACCAACGAACGGAAGTAACCGGAGATCGAGTGAAAAATATTATTATTACTCCTCCAGCCCTATATCATGAAGCAAAACAACTTGAAGACTTTCATACGAAACAGGGAATCTTCACCGTTACCTTTAATACCAGTTGGATTTATAAAAATTACAAGGATGCAGACGACCCCACGTATCCCGGGTATGCAAATCGAATTATTCCCCGAATTTTTGTGAAAAATTACAATTATAGTTTAGCAAAACGTATTATCAGGTTTCTCCGAGATCTTGCTGATTTCAAAGCACTAGAATACATCACGCTTTTTGGAAACGGAAAACACGTACCCCCTAGCTATTACTTCCACACTCGCGGGCGAATGAATAAATACTGGATTTTCCCCGATTTTTATAACAACATTATTGCTTCAGATTTCCTCTATTCTTCCCCAGATTATAATCTTGATGTTGACTATAAGGTTGGACGTCTTTCAGTTTCGTCCCGCATGGAAGCAGCTGGAGTAGTCAACAAAATTATAGCTTGGAAACAAAAAGCTGATTGGGACTGGTTCAGCAATGCTATTGTCAGTGGTGATCAGGTAAATCATTTTGAATCCATGAGCCTTCGAGGCTGCTACGCGGGAGAAATGATTGCTGTTGATGCCATAAATCGCGGTTACTTTGACCCGATGCAGGTTACCAAACTCTTTTGGACAGAAGGGTTATTCCATCGAAAAGATATCATCGCGGCTCTTGAAGAGGGAAACACCGGTTTTTTCTATATGATGGCACATGGCAGTGTCGACCGCTGGGGTACCTATCTGGAACCACCCGGCGAAGATAATTTTATCTCTGTTTCCGATTTATTAGACATGCCGACAAACCATCGCGTTCCGGTGATCGTATCAGTTGCCTGCATGTCTGGTGCATTTGACAGCGATCTTGCCTGGCCGACCAATCTGCAACGAGGCGTGACTACCTTTGGAGAAGCAGTACTTCAATCACCGGGGGCAGGCATCGCCTATGTTGGAACGACCCGAGCTACCCTCGGCGCACCAGTTGTGCACCTTGAAAATGGTGAAGTTCAGTTTACTGATGAAACCGGCATTGCCGGTATGCTCACCTCCTTTTTTGAAACCTATAGAAACCGCTTCAACCATTTAGGAGACCTTACGTATCATGCGATGAAAAAATATGTTGCAGACTACAAGGTAACCGACAACCATGAAAGCACCAATGAGTTTGCCGTCCTCGTAAGCTTCACCCTGCTTGGTGACCCCGCACTTGAACTTCCTCTTTGGCCTATAAATCAAAATCCTGCGTATCGTCTCCCCGATATCACCGCAGTGAGCCCTGTTGGTTACACCGATGAAGAGTATTCCCGGCCTTTTTACTATACTAATGATGAAATCACCATTCGAATCGAAACAGAGGCGCCCCAGGTAAACATAAAACTCATCAAGATCGATGAAGATACCGTAATTAAAAGGGACATCATCTACCCTGAAAATTTTCGTATAAATTATAATCTGACACTCATCAAACCTGCAGAATATCTCCTCCGCGCGGAAAGCCCAGATGGAAAAGAAAGCTGGTTATATTTCAGCACTGTTGATAAAAAAGATCCGACGATGTCCTCTCTTTTATTATGATGCACAACTAAAGAAACTGATCGGCATTTTCTGATAAAATATTTGCCACGGATAGATCTGTAAGAAATGCCTCCTGCTGAATAGAGGTTAACTCTGTAAACGAATTTATCGTTGCATCACCAAAGATGAGTAAAAAATTGACCTCTTTTGATGGTTGATCTTTATGAAGGATAACAAGGGAACTATCACTTTTATAAAAACACTTCGAAGCAGTAACCATGTATTCATGATCAAAGGTAAGGTTGCTCAGTGAATAGTAGCCAAGAATATTGCTAACTGTCGTATGGTCCTCCGAGGAAATGATCGCATAGGGAATAGGATGAATATCCCAACCGACCACTTGATATGTATAGCCGTAGATAGTACCTGTTTCCACAAATGAGCCCTCTGATAGAGGAGGCGAATAGAGAAAAATAGCCACTACAAGACAAGCTATCAATAGTTGTAGGAATGTATTTCTCCAGTAATTTTCCCCCGATTGCACCATAATGATCCCACTGAGAAGTGGCAAATTTCGTTCTTATTTATAATATATATGTTTCATATATAAATATTGCTTTCTATTGTATAAAAACGAACATTATTCATACATTTTTTATATTTATGAGTTGGACAATACCCTCCTTTTTTTATGAAGTTATGAAGAGAAGTGATTCAAATTTGAAATCAAGGATCACATAACTAAGAAAATTTATCAAATAGTAACTATCAGCAGAGTGCTATCAATAAAATACTATTGTTATTTTTTTTGAGCGATATCACAGCATATAGGCAGTAACACGTCTATTTGTCCAATAAAGCATAAATAAGAGGTCTCTATTTCCAGGTGTAATTTGACTTTATCATTTTTTGCTCCCGTGGTGTAGTCCGGCCAATCATTCTGGCCTTTCGAGCCAGCTACCCGGGTTCGAATCCCGGCGGGAGCATTCACATTTTTAAGAGCGTAGGAAAAAAACGGTTCTATGCTGGTAGTTATCCAGTTAAACGATCTCGAATGACATCAGCAATATTAATCCTAGCAATATAAACGAATAGTAACTAGAGAAACAAAAAAGACAACACCAATTAAGACAACCGCTACATAAAAGTTTTTTTACTCATCGGCTTGTGATCGCCAGTTGATCTCATTTGATGTTCTGCTTTCTTGTACCGCTTTTTCTTCGACGTTCAGGAGGTTGGTGGTAATTTTGTTTTTTTGTAAGAGCTTTGCCATGAAGACGGTGTTTTCGACAAGGGTTCTTTTTGTGCGGTTGGTGTAGAGGTGTTTATGTCCTTCTGCTTCGATGTAGGATGGTCCCGGTCCTGCGGGTCCTACCCAGTAGCAATCAGCGCCAGGTGGTATGGTGCAACCGAAGCGGTAAAGACAGAAGTTGATGGTTTTAGCACAAAAATGTCCACCATCTTCGGTGCCGGTCACCACAGCGCCACCAACTTTGTTGTACAGTGGATATTGACCGTTTGTTTTATTTCCTTCCGAATAGGTTCCTTCGAGTCGTTCGAAGACACGTTGGGCAACAGAAGAGATGTTTCCGATCCATATAGGTGTGGCAACGATGAGGATGTCTGCTTTTTTGATTTCTTTGAGTATGTGTGGCCATTCGTCTCCGTGTCCCACATCTGATTGGATACCGGGGAGTATATTGTAGTCAACGACGCGAATCACTTTGGTGTGGATATTGTGATCTTGTTTGTAGACGGCTGCAATGTCATCGCATAATGCGCGAGTGTTTGAAGTTCGGGGGCTTTTTTTTGGTGTGCAATTTAGAAAAAGACTGTTTAGATTCATAGAGTATCGTCTCACAATTAACTTTTGTTAAAACAAGAGTTGAACGCTTAAGTAGTTGTTGGGTGCAGCTGGATTTTATTTTCTTTGAAGGTGTGTTGTTTGTACGTTTGTAAGTATTTGTTGTATCTGTAGACTGTCCGGGTGGAGGAGAAGCCAGGTATCGGGATACTCATCTGGTGGTTGTTTAAGTAGATGCTGTCGTGCGTGGTAGGTGGGTATCTGCAGAAGCTGGGTGAGTGTGAAGGTGTCAGAGGACAGTGTTTGCAGGGTTGTGATCTCCTCGATGATGCTTGGAGGATAAAGCATAAAGTTGTCGGTTCCGATGAGAATGGTTGTGTTGGTTTGTTTCATGCGTTTGATGTTTGGGGTGAGCCCAAAGAATTGGTTTGACCGTGGGCAGATGACGATGGGGATGTTGTGTTTTGCTAAAGCTGCAAGGTCTTTTATGGTGGCTTTGTTCATGTGGACGAGAACATCAGGCTGTAGATCTAGAATGTTCTCTATGGGTTCTCGGATGCGTTCGCTTGCGTGAAGGGCGAAGCGTTTGTGGTGTTTGTGTGTTTCTTCGGCGATCTCTACAACGGTGTCATAATCCCAGTCGACGATGCTGCTGAGGGCGATGCCATCGGCGTGGTGAAGAATGCTTTGTAGTTCTTTTTTTGTGGGCTGATGGGTTTCTGGTCGTCCGAGGATCAAACAGTTAAGTGGATGCATCCGAAGTTGTTCTGTAAGAAGGGTGATGCCGGGTAGTCCGTTTTCGCGGAAGTCGACAAAGGTGGTGATCCCCTGGTGTTGCATTTCTGTGAGCCCTTGTTGTATGCCATGTTGTATCTGATCGGATTTGGTGGTGCGAAGAAGGGTATGTTTGAGTCCGTTTGGTGGGGCGACAAGTTTGACGATATCGTGAGGGAGGGGTATGTTTTTCAGACGGATGAAGGTGTCTCCGATGTGGGTGTGTGCGTTGATAAAGCTGGGGATGAGAAGGCCACGACGGGTTGGTGTTGTAGGTGGTGTTCCAAAGAAGAGGTGGGGTGGTTTTTGGTTGTGTATTTCGATGTATCCTTTGGTAAAACCCTTAGGGGTGAGTACGGATCCGCTGATGTACGACATAATATTTTTCCAACAGTCGTTTTTTTGTAAAAAAGGGATAGGTTGTTTCAGCTAAATTAAGATATCGGATACAGATATTTGATCTATTGCAATGGTTCCGGTGGTACCCCATCTGGAAGTAATGGCTGTCGTTCTGGTGTTTGCCAGTCATTGAGGTTTTTGATATTGACAAGAAGATACATGAAAAAGGGAAGAGTGGTTTTCATCCAGTGGACAAGGCTGTCATGTCTGCCTCCTCCTGCTGCTGGTTCGTAGTCTTTTGAAAGGATTTCGAAGGTAAAGGAGGGTATTTGAAATTCTTTGAAACACCAATCGGTTGCGGTGCCACTAGCTGTATAGGAGTAGCCGTCAAAGCTCATGTCTCCATTTTCATATTCGGTGTTTTCAACAACCCACTTAAGAACGGTTTGATGGACTTGTTGCTGGTTTTGAGAGAGTTCAAAGGGTGGTTTAAAGGTATGCCAGGGGGTGCTTACCGTATGCACCGCGGTGTGGCAGTTGACATAAAAAGAAAACTGTGGGGTGTCAAGCTCCTGCATGAGATCTCTGAGTGCTTGTGATTCTGGCTCGGTGAAGGGTCGACGGCCGCTATTGGTGAGAAAACGGGGAAACTGTGGAAACCATTTATTGAGTCGGTCGAAGCGGAGGTAGGGAATTTTAATGCGACCGAATATCTTTCCCAGAGGCATACTATGGCCCCGGATGCGTCCGAAGTCAATGTCAAAGTTACGGTTGAGATCAATTCCGTTTTCGTTAAACCTGCTGTCTTGTTGGCGTCCATCAGGGTTTAGCATCGGAACAATGTAGATTTCTGTTGTGTTAAGCAGGTCTGTTATGGTATCATTATGGTCAAAATTGATGAGAAGATATTCGGAGAGATACAAACAGGCTTCGCCGGCTTCCCATTCACATCCATGGATGCAGCCGTCGATAAGGCAGGTATATTTGTGTTGTGTGTTGTATTTGTTTGTGATTTGGATGCACCACAGCTCAAGGTCTTTGACGCTTGTACCGATGGAAAACACATTGACTAGGTTAGGATACTGTATTTGATACGCTAGGAGGAGATCTGTGGTATGGTAATAGTCGTGATAATCTTCATCATTCCATTCAGGAAGTTTTGCTGGATTGTCCACTAATCCTTCGATGATATTTTTCTCTATGCCTTCGATTGGTTCTTCTCTTTGGATACATCCAGAAAAGGAGAGCGCTATGAATATAAAGGTAATAAATACGATCATGACCTGTTTAATTTTGTTGATATAGATAATCTTCCCTGCCATAATTGAATAGAGATATTATTATATAAAATGTTAGAATGATTCTATACTCGGTGTTCTTGCATCATAAGCAAATAATTAGATATTCTAAAAAGAGTTTCACCATTTTTCAATTTCTTCTATGAATTTCTTTGCTTTTTTCGATTTGAATTTGCCCTGATCGTACTCTTGCCATGCTTGTTCAACTTGATGGCCTCTGTAAATTTCTTCTCGTAATCGCGAATTTGTGTTATAAATCCAGGTTATGCCTCGGATGGTGGTAACGATTTTGTTGCTTTCTTCGAGGTATGCTAGAATGATGAGAAGTGTGTTGTGGTTTACTTGTTTTGGGAGTTTTTTCTTGATGTCGGCGACGGTGAAGAGGCTTTTGTCCATGTTTTGTAGTGTGTGTTCGACCATGAGAACTGTGTTGAGTGTTGGTGAGTGGTCGAGTTTGTATGCAGGTTTCTTTGGCATCTTCATCACGATTTGTTATTATTAAATAAGAATATGTTATTAACTAATATTTATAGTTTCTTCACATTTTCGCCCTTTTCTTATTAATTCCATCGTTTGTTATCTAGTAATTTACTCCGTATCATAGGCTTTATCGTGATGTTCGATATTGTCAAAATAAATCGTATTGGTTTTCGGATCGTAGCGGAACATCAATACGAAATGACCGATGTGAACGCGTTTTAAATTTTTCAAATCATGTTTCAGATTTTTATAATGATTCAGATCTGTCGAGTGTCTTATTTCGTCTATTTTTTTCAATATCTTTTTGTAAAAAACCTTATCTTTTTTTTCTATTTTTATTAAACTTTTCAATAATTGGTCGCTTATCTGGAATTGATACATTTATATCATTGGCTTGTTGCTTTTCGTAATTCTTCGATAGAATTGAATTTATGAAACTTCCCTTTCCGAATCTGTTGCATTTTTTGAATAAAGTCTTCTCGTAAAGGTAGTTCATCAACAGGATGCCAGTCAATTTGCTCACAGAATTTTTGATCATCTTTAGCGATTTTTCCTGTTTGTAGATATGTGTCAAAGATGTAGCGTTTCCTTACCTCTTCTCGTCCAATTTCTGACCAATTTACCCAGGGGAATGATGAGAGGCGCTCTCTTATTTTATTATCAATATTAATGGTTATACAGGCCATAGTCTATAGTTCACCTCGTGCACGTAGTTCTTCGAGTGTTTTCAATTTTTTTTGTATTCCTTGTTTGAAGATTTCAGGCCAGTTGATTTCTGGTCGTTCATTCATTTTTTTCTTAAGAGAATCAGGTATCGAAAATGTCATTCTCACCATTTACATAACCTCATGTATTTACATAATTACATGTATTCACATAAATACTATTTAAATTTTTTCCAAATTCTGGCTTTGTGTAAATAGTGCTACTTGTGTAAAAAGTAAAGATTTTGTGTAAAAAGTTTATACAAGATAGTCAAACTACCAAAAATCTTGAGTGACATATACTTTATAATCGGCAGTTATTGATACACCTATACCTTCCTTGTCATAAGAAGAATCAAGAATATTTGCACGATGTCCTGGACTATTCATCCATCCATTAACCGTAGAACTTGCTATTTCGCTTTGTGTACTCCATTTGTATATAGGTTCATTTTCGTTATAATAGCTTAATCCATCATATAACCAATTTTGATAAATATTTTCAGCGATGCCTTCTGAATAAACACCGTTACCATAGTCCTTATAAACAGGATAACCTGCTGCAATAGCTCTATCTGTAGGGTCTTGTCCATTGAGATTGTTATGACTGAAGAAATTATATGTTGCCATATCATTACTATGGTCTCGTGCAATATCCGCTAATGCGTCATCATATGCCAATGATGGTAGACCTTGTTTCACTCTTTCTGTATTAACAAGTTCATGTATTTCATATTCCAAATCGTAAATGGAAATATCTGGTTTTTCATCAATATTGCCAGAAGGAGGGAAACCTAGATGGGTGTTACCTTCTGTATCTTCATATGTTGGTATAATACATCCACTTACATTTACAAAAACGATACAAATAATTGCACACAATAATAGTTTATTTTTCATCAGTATCATTTTTGTTTATACTTTTATCCTTTTTTGTTTTTGTGTAATCAAAACTACTTCTAAGCAGAAAATAAATAATAACAACAACAATAGCACTAATGAGAAGCCCGACAATAAACCAACCTATAAAAAAACCTATTACCAGTATAACATCTAATATCCAACCTTTAATTTTCTTTTTTTCTACCATATATACACCTATTTGACGATTGTTTTATTTGGTAAAACTCTCATAAGAATAGGCTCAATTTCACTTTGCTGTTTCTTTGAAAAGTCACCCCCTCCATGATATAAATATCATGGCTTCCCCCTCAAGGGGGAGAAAAC
>CAZTFR010000018.1:0-30517 GCA_964612945.1 uncultured Thermoplasmatales archaeon | reverse complement strand
TGAAACAGGAGGCAACTGAACTTGAGCGTGCCACCAGAAAGATGGTGGAAGAAAAGCTATCAGAAGAATCTTTATCAGAGGAAAATGAGTTTCCTTCTTCAGATCAGTCCTCAAATATCTCACGTTTTTAAGGCCCCACTGTGCTTCTAATCAAGTTTCAACAAGAGTTGCATGAACTTATTTTACAGTAAAGTACTAAAATACACAGTGTATTGTGCATGCCCACGGGGCCAGTGGTCTAGTGGTTATGACGTCGCGCTTACAACGCGGAGGTCGCCGGTTCAATTCCGGCCTAGCCCATCTAATATGCTTTTCTTTATTTTACTGCATAAATAGAAAACTTTGAAAGAATAATGGCCATTATACTACTGAGGGTTATACAATCTTATGAAATCAATGGTATAAAAAAAACTGATCCAAAAATTACTAAGTTTTTTTTCCTTATCAATTCTGATGTGGCTATTTTCACATATTTTTATCTCTTTCTAGTAACCATTTCCATAACGGTATTTACTGAATGGTTGCCTTTTCCCCAAATTACTCTTCTTCTACCTTGTCTTCAAGATTTTCTGTAATATCAAGAATAACTCTGTGCGCTCCTACTCGAAATCGATATTAGGGGCTGTCGACTAACCTTTTATATGAAAATAAGGGCGTATTCGAATTCGTTCTAATCGAGAGATAATTCGAATCTGTATGTTCTTATCTACTTTTTTGATTGTTCTTCTGAGTGCTATCAGAACCATTTGTTTTTTAATTAATAGCAGGTAAAACCAAGATGATGTACGATGATTTTTATCTAAAAATTACTATTGTAATCATTTCAAGGCAAGGTTTATATATAATAAAATATAATTATATGATTGAAAAATAATCTTCGGGGAATACTATGAAAAAACTTGTAGCCGTAGTGTTAATGTTAGTACTTTCTGTTAATGCAGCTGGTGTCTTTGCCGTTCAACAAAACGATAATGCTCAAAAGCAGACGATATCTGTCCAATGTCCAAATCTGCAGTTTGAAACGCACGATACATCCTATCTGAAAATTAGCTTCGATCAACCAACGACGTATCTTTTACAATCTGGTCAACCGTTGCTTCCAAAACTGGTTAAAACATTCGAGCTTACGTTTGGAGTTACAAATGTGAATGTCGAGGTGACACCAGGTAGGATTCAACAGATTACTATTGATAAATCAATTGAACAAGCACCGTATCCCGTTGTTCGAGAACAACAGATAAGCAGTGAATATGAATCTACCTCAGAGTATGGTACTGCTCAAGGGTCTCAACAAAACGACCTCTACCCCTCTTCGTGGTATGATATGGAAGTCGTTTGTGGATTAAATAAAAACCAGAAACGAGTCACCCATGTCATCGTTCAGTTGTACCCTGTTCGCTATCATCAAGAGGAACAAACGCTCTCATATGCGTCAACCTTTGACGTTTCACTCAGCTATGATCTTCCAGAATCTACTCCTTCTCCTTTGGAGGAAGAATATGATATGGTGATTATTACACCAAACAAGTTCTCCAACTATCTTACACCATTACTTGATCATAAAAACGAGATCGGAAAGAAAACATTTCTGAAAACAACAAGTGAAATCTACCAAGAATATCCTGACGGTGTTGATAAACCTGAACAGATCAAATTATTTATAAAAGATGCCATTGAAACATATAATATCACCTATGTCCTGCTTGTTGGAGGGCTGCGTAATCAACTCTTTGCCCGTGATCGGGAACACATGAACTATGGCGCCCGCGCATGGTATATACCCGTGAGATACACCAATCTCTACGATGAAGGCAGCGTCTATGATCCCGGATTTATCAGCGATCTCTACTACGCAGATGTCTATAAAGCAGGAGGCGAATTTGATGATTGGGACTCCAATGATGATGGCGTCATGGCAGCAAACAAACCCGGTGTTGCGCCTGATCAACTCGATCTTGCCCCTGATGTCTATGTCGGTCGATTAGCATGCCGAAACATCATAGAAGTCAAAAACATGGTAAACAAAATCATTGCGTATGAAACACCGGAGACCGATAGGGACTGGTTTAATAAAATCATAACCATCTCCGGTGATGGATTCCAAGACCAACAAGATTTAGATGTGCAATGGGATACCACCGGTCTTCCCGATGGTAGCTATACCATCTATGCCCAAAGCACTAACCCTGAGGATACCAAAGGGATCATCGACGTCGTCAATATCACCCTTGATAAATCAAAAGCATCCGTGGTTACCTTTTCAGAGCTTGATCATAAAAAAATAAGCATCTATCCTGGCGATCCGATCGCAGAAATCACATCTCCCTCTGAAGGCGATATCCTTGGAAACACCAATGTCAATTTTGTGCCACCGCAGGCATACATTGGAGCTCGATGGGCCCGTGTCGAATATGTCAACAATATCATGCATATCCGCGGAAAATCATATGATCCTCGCCCCTACGGAAACCTCACCGATATCAAAATTTGGATTGAAAATAGTCAGGGACAAACCATTTTCATTAATCAGACAAATAACACAGAAACATACTATGAAGGCGAATGGGAAACCGGAGAAAAACTCCTGAATGGGAGAGGAGGCGCACTTGCCTATATGCCTTCAGATATGGAAAA
The DNA here is from genome assembly GCA_964612945.1 of uncultured Thermoplasmatales archaeon. Taxonomy (GTDB): domain Archaea; phylum Thermoplasmatota; class E2; order DHVEG-1; family DHVEG-1; genus CAZTFR01. Next base: position 27,883 of record CAZTFR010000018.1, on the reverse strand, counting down.
AGAAATACTCTGGACTTCAAATGGGAAATTCACTTCACAAGCTGATGTTATTGAAGCTCTTAGCAAAGGCAGCGGATTTGTCTATTTTGCGGGTCATGGAAGTCCTATTGTATGGGCGGATCAAAACCCGGGAATACCAGGTGGACGACGAAACAGTAGTATCACAGGAATACGAACAGTAGATCTTTTCAACAGACCTCATTTTCCTATGGATACTCTTACGAATAATGAGAAACCTTTCGTTCTCATGATTGGCGGATGTCATAACAGCCAGTTTAATGTTACCCTGTTGGCAACTCTATTGGATTTTGCTAGGGGCCTCTATTGGACCTATGGCATGCCAACGCCAGAATGCTTTGGATGGTATTTTGTGAAATTAAAAGATCGCGGAGCTATCGCATCTATTGGTAATACCGGTCTTGGCTACGGATATCTTGGCAGAGCCTGTAATCTTGGTTTAGGCGGGTGGATTTCACCCGAGTTCTTCCGTCAATACGAAGTTGAAGGACAAGAAATCTTAGGAGACGCCCATGGACAATCTATCCTCAATTATATCAAAGAAATCGGAAAAAGCGATAAAATTGATATGAAAACGATGGAGGAGTGGGTCCTTCTTGGTGATCCCAGCCTTTTTATGGGCGGTTATGAGGCCTCGTAAAAATTCATATCCCCCTCTCTTTTTCTAATTTTTTTAAAAAAATGTATTGAAAATATAAAGAAGTCTAGCGTCGATTATTCCTCGGTTTTTTTCCACCCGCATGCCATAGCAATCGTGGTACTCAGCTTATTATCTAGGGCTTGTAGTCGTGAAATCTCAGAGGAATGGGCAGGTCCTGGTGGACAGCGTACCAATAGACCATCTACATCCTTGTGAAAATGATCTGAAATCCGTTGGCATTCTGAAGGCTCGATGGTTTGGTTTTTCATATGGGCTGTTTCAATTTCCCAATGCATGATAAAATCCTTTACCTCATTGTGCCATCGTTTTTTTATTTCAGAAGTATCATTCATGGAATCAACATATATTATATACATCTCTTATAGATAAAAATTTCGACTCTTTTCTGATTTAATGCCACCTCTTTCTTTTAGGAGGCTAATTTTAAGTAGTTGAAGTTATTTCCCCTGTTCTGATTCCTATGAGCTTTGGCGCCAATTTCGAGGTATTTGTTTCTGACTTCCTTCAGCAAATTGGATTAGATGTTTCTCCTCTTGTTGAAGAAGTGATTTCTGCCTCTCTTATCTTTCTTGTCTTTCTTATCGCCGGCTGGATTGTGTATCATATCTTTGAACGGTATCTTATGCGTTGGGCAACCAAAACTAAAACCACGCTTGATGATGAGATTTTGAAAAATATTAAGGCTCCGATCTATGTTTTTGTGTTTATTTTTGGAATCTTTTCTGGTCTAGAGATTATTACTGTTCTTAATGCCTATGCTGGCCTTTTGAATGCGATTTTTATTATCGCAGAAATATTTCTTATCGCATTTATCATCATCCGCGTCATCAATGTGCTCATTGCTTGGTATGCAGAAAAAAGGGAAAAACGAAAGAAGAAAATCAGTCATCATCTGCTTTTTGTGTTAAAGAAGATCTTTCAGCTGATTGTAATTATTGTTGCGATTCTTGCGATTCTTGCTGCCTTTCAAGTTGATCTCACCGGAGCGGTCGTTGGTCTTGGTGTCACCGGTATTGTGCTTGGGTTTGCCCTGCAAAGCATTCTGGGTGATATCTTTAGTGCATTTACCATTTATTTTGACAAACCCTATGAAATTGGTGATTTTATCATCATTGGCTCAGATATGGGGACGATTAAAAAAATTGGAATCAAATCAACACGGATTCAAACCCTCCATGGGGAGGAACTCGTTGTTTCGAACAATGAAATGGTAAACACCCGGATTCATAACTACAAAAAGATGAGAAAGCGCAGGATTACCTTTTCCTTCGGCGTTACCTATGCAACACCTTCAAAAAAGCTGCAGAAGATACCGGAGATTATTGCCAAGATTATTAATCATGAAAACCTTGAAGATGTTGACAGACTGGATCGGGTTCATTTCAAAGCATTTGGAGAGTTTAGTCTAGACTTTGAAGTCGTCTACTATATGAAAATTGGGGATTATAACAAGTATATGGACACCCAGCAGCAGATCAATTTCTCAATTAAGGACGCCTTTGAAAAAGAAGGAATAGAAATGGCCTTCCCCACGCAGACGATTTTTGTCAACAAAGAAAATTAAATAACATTACTCTAAGATTTCAACAGTGACCGAATCAGAAATCTCTATCAGTGCACCCGCGGTTTTTTTCCCCATACTGCAATTTACCACAACAGTATGATCTAGTCGGGTAACGCCAGGGTCCTCGTGGATATGACCACACAAAACCACTTTTGGTTTTTTTTCATCGATAAAACCACGGAGTTCTTTACTGCCAGCGTGGTGTCCCAAAAAAACAGTATCCTGTGTCTTATAGGGGGGGACATGGGTGACAAGTACTGTGTTCTGATCAACAACCTCTGAGAGCGCCCGTTCCTCCTCTTTATCTTGAATCATCACCTGGCTAAGTCGAGCAGGAATCTCTCCACCAATACCCACAAACCAAACTCCTGCCTTTTGTCTGCTACGCAGATGAAGACCACCCGCCTGCTGTAGCAAAGCCTCGGCGACATCTGTGGTATCAATGTTTCCATGAATGGCAAGTGTCTCTGTTTGAATCTGATCAAGAAAACCAAGCGCGACCTCTACTGGACCAAACTGGGTAAGATCCCCACAGAGCACTACCAGATCAGGACGATATTTCACGATTTGTTCAAGAAGGATATTCAACCGGTACTGTGCACCATGAATATCTGCTACAGCAAGAAGCTTCATTGCGAGTAGCAAACAAAGCTTCAATTAATAAGCATGTTGAAAAAAATGACAGAAAATACCCCCCGCACCCGGGAAGTATTTTCCTATGGAACCATCTTGTTATTCTTCTCCAAAGAAATCTGCAACGACTCATTCTGCAGCAGATCATCAAATGATTCCTCTGGAAAAAAAATAGTAGAAAGCTGTTCAACAAATTCTTTACTCAGCTCCATGGGCACATGAATCTCTCCTAATGCTCCTTTCCTAGTAGAAAGAAATCATCTACAGATTTAAAAATGTTGCTTCCCACCAGGCGCAGTATCCATACATTAATAACAACCTCTTTGATAAAGGATAAAAAACCCCTGTCTATAGCAAGATAAAAACCCACGTGAGTTGATACAAACCCATGACACAAGAGGAAGAAATCACCAGAAACATGAGTCTTATCGAATACTACAAAGAACAACTCCAAACACTTGAAGTACAAAGCCAATATCTTCAGGCGGCCCTCGTCGACTACAACAAAGCAAAACTCACCCTTCAAAACCTGAAAAAAACAGACAAAACACCAGACATACTCATGCCCCTTGGAGCAGGAATTTATTTAAACGGAACAGTCACTGATGCCACAAGGATACTTGTTGACGTTGGCGCCGGCTATGTCACCGAAAAACAACCAGATGATGCCATACAAAAAATCGAAGAACGCATCAAACACGTACAAGAAAACCAAGAAAAAATGAATCAGATGGCAGAACAACTCCAACAAGAAATTCACACCCTAACCCAAAAAACACAAAAACTCTACCAAGAAACACAACAATAAACACCTCGTGAACAATCATGTTTAAATTTCTCAAAAAGAAACTCAAACGCTTCGAAAAAAAACTCGAAGAAGAAATTGAAACAGAACTTGAAAAAGATCAACCCCTCTCTGAGCCGAAACACATTGAACAACCAGTAGAAGAACAACCTCCAGTAGAACCAGAACCTTCGGTAGAAAAAAAACCAGTGAGTACAACGCCTACTGCTGCTGAAGAAAAACTTATAGCTGTTGAAGAAAAATCTACTCCTCCAAAAAGAAAACGAGCACGAGCCGCCCAAAAAATAGTAAGTAAAGAAAAACAAGCGCGCATTGATGCAGAAGATAAAAAAATCGAACAAAGCATAGAAACTGAGTTACAACGTACCATTGCCACCCGAAAAAGTCTTGAGCAGCTTGGGGAAACAGAAAAAAAATCAAAAAAAGCAATTGATCCCGCAAAACTTGATGATCTTCTCTGGGATTTAGAAGTAAGTCTTCTAGAATCCGATGTTGCCTACACCGTTATCGATGCAATAAAAAAGGATATTCGATCAGAAATTTCTCGTCTTTCGTTTTCCAAAGCAAAAACAAGTGAACTGGTAGAAACAGTTTTAAGAAACGCAATCTCTCATGTTCTCAGCTCAAATGATTTTGATTTCCAAGAATTTATCAATTCCAAAGACAAACCGATTGTTTTAATGTTCGTTGGCGTCAATGGAACCGGAAAAACACTCTCTATTGCAAAGGTGGCAAAACTCCTTCAGAAACAAGGAAAAAGTTGTGTGATGGCTGCAGGAGATACCTTCCGCGCAGGAGCCATAGAGCAACTAACTATTCATGCTGAAAAGTTGGGGGTAAAAATCATCAAACATGGCCCTGGATCTGATCCTGCTGCGGTTGCCTACGATGCAATCGAGCATGCAAAGGCAAAACACAAAGATGTTGTGCTTCTTGATACTGCCGGACGGATGCAGACAAATTATAATCTGATGGATGAAATGGCAAAAATCAAACGAGTTGCAAAACCAGATTTGATTATCTTCGTGGGTGATGCCCTCTCCGGTAATGATGCAGTAGAGCAGGCAAAACGATTCAACGAAGTTGTTGGTATTGATGGCGTCATTTTAACCAAAGTAGACACCGATGCAAAAGGTGGCAGCTCGCTTTCGATTGCCTATACGATCGGAAAACCATTACTGTTTGTTGGTGTTGGTCAAGAATATGATGATCAAATACCATTTGACCCTGAATGGATGATTCAAAACTTGTTTGGTGAGGAATCCGATTAAACCTCAATTGTTGTTCCATCAAACGACTTACCTACAAGCGCGTTTTCCAGTTGATCCAAACGGGTTCCGTTAACAACCAACGTCGGTAGACGAGCTTGTTTGATAATCTTTAATGCAGGTCCATCGATGATTACATTTTTTCCAGCTGATTCCCATGTTGTTCCATACTTTTTTATGAGATCGTTAATGTGTATTGTCTTTAGTTGTTTTGCATCTTTGTATGTATTTGGATCTTTTGTATAGATACCATCGACGTTGGTCGCGTTGACAAATCTATCTGCCTGTACATATGATGCGAGTTCTGCGCCGACCATATCTGTGCTATGACCATGTGTTGTGCCCCCCATGACAACAATGGCATCAGAAAGCGTTGCTGCCTCTTGAATCGTTTCAGGAATAATGGTATTTGCTTGTTTGAGCAACATAGTGAGAAACTGTGCATTTGCTCTGGTGATAGTTATGCCAAGATGATCTAATTTAAACTCATCAAGATGAAGTTGACGAGCAAGGGTGATGTACCGTCTGGCAGGTGGCCCTCCGCCGACAACAATGTAGAGCTTGTACTGCTTGGTAATTCTGCTGAGAAGGGTAACAAGATTGGTGAGGTATGATGCAGTAACTGTGTCGGAGAGCAGGATAGATCCGCCGAGGGAAAGCACGAGTGTCTTCATACAAAAAAGCGTATATAGTACGCGTTATTTAAAGCATTATAATGTAGAAAAAAACATCTTGATTAGGCAATCTCTGGACCATCTTGAGCTTTGGTAGGTTTCTTCCCTAGCCGGACCTGAGGAAGCGGAATAGGTGGTGGAAGACCGAGGTCCTTTGCGATACCTACTGCTTCAGGTACACATCCATGCATAATTGCTGTATGAATTTTACTGGCCAGTTCATCAGGTAGCTTACGGGTGTTTGTCCACTCTCTTGAGACTTTTTTTGCATCATGATGTTCATAAATGAGTTGTCCCTCAATTTTAATCATGCCGACAGGGCCATAGCTTGCAGTGTATTGATAGTCGATGATCGCTTGGTTGTCTTTTTTTTGTTGGACCTGTGAGATATTGCTATTATGATCAATGCGTATCTGTTGTGGTTTTTCATCGGGGTCAATGTATCGCCGTGCTTCGATGGCTTTCAGTCGTACGTTTCTGATTTTCATACTAAGGGGTTTAACAGGTTTCACTTTATTACCTCTTTTGTTTTCATCTTTTAAGTGTGATGCCGCGTTGATTTTGGTAGGTTCCCGATCGTTGATGGTAGAGTGCCTCTGGTATGGAGGTGAGTGTTTCAAACACGATTTGACAGAACCGGTCACCAATGGGTAGTTGTATAGGTTTGTGGGAGGCATTATAGCAGCTGATGGTAAGCGTCCCATGAAACCCTGCATCGACTTTCCCAAAGCTTGCCATGACACCTTTTCGTGCGTAACTGGATCTGATCCAGAGTTGGCTGGCAATCGTCGATCCCATGGTGATGAATTCTGTGGTGCTGATGGCAAACCATGTTTGTGGTGGAATTGTTACTGTTCCCTTGTTGATATGTTTGTCTGTTGACTGGATGTAGACTTCATCAATAGTGAGATCGTAGCCGTTTGGTGTGAGATTTTTTTTGTTGAAGGGGTCTATATTGAGTGTGTGTGCATGTATTGCATCTTTGATTTCTGTGTCTGATAGTACGGTCATGAAAAGGCACTCCAAGGAGAATTTTGTTAGTGGATAGTTATCTTTTTAATGTGGATGTCTTCAACGGGTTTATCATTTCGTTGGGTTGTGGTGTGAGCGATGTCATCCACGACATTCATTCTTTCTATGACTTTACCAAAGACCGGGTGTTTGCTTTGGGCCGGAGGTTTGTCATAATCAAGGTAGGTGTTGTCTTTGAGGTTGATAAACCATTGGCTGCCGCCGGTGTTTGGTCCACGGTTTGCCATAGAGATGGTACCGCGGGTGTTGCTGCAGTCTTTATGAAATTCATCATCGATGGTATAACCTGGCCCGCCGTTTCCAGTGCCATTGGGGCAGCCTGCTTGAATCATAAAGTCTTTGATGACGCGATGAAAGATCAGGCCGTTGTAGAATCCTTTGTTGACGAGATCGATGAAGTTTTTTGTTGTTTTCGGAACCTTATCTTCAAAGAGCTCAATGGTGAAGGTGCCTTTGTTGGTTTCAAATGTTGCTTTTCGATTGGTCATGTTTTTCTACTCCATTGTTATTGATTCTCGATAGTAATACTATTTATGATGATATCTTCAAGAGGGACTCCACCACCGGCAGGGTTGGAGTTGTCATGGGGTTGACTGGCGATATCTCGCAGAACATCAAATCCGTCGATTACTACTCCAAAAGGAGCGTAGTTTCCATCTAAAAATGATTGGTCTCCATCACAAATAAAAAATTCCGCGCTGCCACCTACCCCCGCACCAGTGCTGGCCATGGAAATTGCTCCATCGACATGTGTAATGTCTGGATGTGTCTCAAATTCAATACGGCCATAGGGGCTGAATTGCTCTGAACCATCTGGGTAGTAGCGTCCTGCTTGGATCATAAAGTCATCACTGATTCTATAAAAATTCATTCCATCGTAAAAATCTTCATTTGCCAGTTTAATAAAATTACCTGCGGTGATGGGAAGTTTATCTTCGAAGAGTTCAATTCGCATGATTCCCATTGTCGTGTCAAATACTGCAATCGGATTACCAGCATCCGTTGGTTCTTGATCTTGATTACCTGTTAAAGATATATATGCTGCTACGGCAATAATAATGATAACAATTATTGCTATTAATCCAAATAGCATACCATTTCCCTTCATTGGACTTTGTTTTTCTACTGGCCTTGTTCGTTTTCGTTGTGCTTGTGCGTTCATAGGCTTTCGCTTTCATGTAAGAAAAAATGTTATAAAGAATTTTTCCACGCGCAGTGGGTGTCTTTATAAACAATTAGGTCTTTTGTAGCTTACAGAGAGGAAGTAATCCTTGGCAAGGATTGTATATGGCGTCTGTGGCGAAGGTCGTGGCCATGCAACGCGGAGCCGGATTCTTATTGAATTTTTAAAAGAAAATCATGATGTGTTTATTGTTGCTGGCGGGCGTGCCTATGATCTCCTCTCGAAAGAGTGGGATGCTATTGAACGCATTGAATCTGCCCATTTTGTATACCGAAAAGGTCAGGCACATCTGCCCTTGACGATCCTTCGAACGCTGTATCGGACGCTTGTGAGTGCTCCCGCCTCATATAGAAAGGTTCAGCAGGTAATCAGAACCTTCCAACCAGATATTATTCTATCCGATGCAGAACCGCTCTGTTTTTATGCTGCACATAAATTTGGATTAAAACGAGTGAGCATTGATAATCCTCATGCAATGCTCCACCGGAAATATCCCCTTGCAATACGAGAGATACTGCCGTGGTTGATTCTTGTTGGAGCAATGAAAATCGTTCTTTTTAACGCAGATTGTTATATCATCTATGATTTCTTTGATAGTCCTTCTAAGCATTCCAATGTTGTTTTTTTCAAGCCATTGATTCAAAAACGAATCTGTCAACAAAAGCAAACCGAGAAAGACTATATCTTTGTCTATCAGACAACGGTCACTTCTGATGTTATCATACCGCTTTTACAAAGTATTGATGCGCAGTTCATCGTCTATGGACATGATATTGATACTGTTGATGAAAATATTACCTTTCGGCGTTTCAATGAAACCGTGTTTTATGAGGATATCGCCTCAGCAAAAGCAATTGTGACCACCGCAGGATTCACCGTGATCAGTGAAGCTTTGTATCTGAAAAAACCATTGTTTGTTCTGCCTGTGAAATATCAAATGGAGCAGGTGGTAAATGGAAAATTTGTGCAGCAGCTTGGTGCAGGTGTGGCGCGTGATACGCTATGTCGCAAGGAATTGGTAAATTTTCTTGATAATCTTGATGTCTACAGAAAGAATCTGAAAAGATATGATCCAGGGCATCAACAGAAGATTCTTCAGGGTATTGAGTTGGAAATTATGCAGGTTCTTTCTTTGTAGCGACCTCTGAAATCTGGGGTGTATACTGAAATGTGTCAAAGTATGGTTTCATTGTTGTGTAAATAAAATGTTGCAGAGGATAGATTGAGGGATGAAGTGTGGTTTTTCGTGGTTTGATATAGGTGGAGAAATCAATTGATTCTGGATTTTTTTTCTGCAGCATGGTAAGTATTTCTGCTATGGTTTCATTTGGGTGTTTGCAGAGTTGTTCGTAGGTGATAGCGCAGTAGCTTTTGGTGGGTAGTTTGGTGATATTTTTTTGATAATATCGTGTTGTTTGTGCAGTTTGAAGGGTGAAGATCATTAGTCCAAGAACGGGTATTTTAAGAAAGAGGAGGCGAAGAAGAACGAGGAGTGGACGGTAGGTAAAGACTTTGGTGTAAAGCGTGGACAGTTGAATGGTGTAATAGTTTTTTTTCTTAAGAAGAAAGCAGAATGCTTTCATAAGAGAGCTCAGTGTTTTGTAGGGATGGCGGTGAATAAAGATAAACCGAGCGTTGGGGAAGAGGTGATATAAATACAAAAAGTTGGAGAAATCAAACGGGTTTTTGAGCAGGAGTAGTTTGTTGTTGGCGATGTACTGTATCTTCTGTGCGAGTTGGATGAAGAGAGCTTTGTTTTTTGAGGTGATATGAGGGTGGTTGCTTTGGTTGCTCAGCAGAAAGCCGTATTCTTCTTCAAAGTCTGCAGTAATCGAGAGTCGGTCGATTCCTCGGTCTTTGATTCCGTGGTGTTGGAGCTGTTGGGTGAGGGTGTTTTTTTGGTGTGTTTCTTGTTTTTTGAGATGGTTATGTAGTAACTGGTGGTAGCAGATGATATGGTAGGCGGTTACCGGGTTGAACTGGTGTGTTTTGGAAAGCATTTTGTAGAGGATGCTGGTGCCGGACCGATGAAGTCCTAAAATGAATACTGGTTGGAAGGAGATGTTTTTGAGTTTGGAGAGGTGTGCGGAATCCTTCATTTCAGTCATAAAGACGTATGTTGAAGGGTGGTTTTGGTTTAAAAAGTAGTAGGATTGTTAGGGATCATTTGTTGTGTTAGATTTAGGTGATGACAATTGTGTTGTTTTCGGAAGTAGCGGTGTTGTGTGCGGTGTCGGTTACAGTTATATGATATGTAATGGTGGTATTTGTGGGAAATTCTCCGAGAAGACACCCGTAGATTGGTTTGTTGGTGGTATTGCGCAGGGGGTCTTCCGGATGGCGTGTCTGTTCCGGGTTGGTTGCGTAGTGGTAGAGGAGTTTTGTGGCTGTTTGGGACTTGTATGTGTAGTGAAGATGTGCTTGTTTGATGGGATAGGGGCTGGTGGTGGTGATGTTTGCATAGATTCTGATGGTGCTTGTGTTTGTGGGCTGTTCTGGTTGATGGAAGAGGTGGTTGATGGTGGGCCCCCAGCTGTGACCGGATTCATTTTTGACAAAGAGGTGTCTGCGTGTGGTAGTGTGCCCTTCGGTGTCCTGGGCGCGAACAGTGATGTGATGATTTCCAAGTGCAAGTGAGCTGATATTTATTGTACTAGTCCAGGTTGTGGTGCCCTGTGCGGGTTGAAAGCTTTGGTTGTCTATTGCGATGTCGATTTTTTTGAGTTGGTTAGTATCTTTTGCGGTTCCCGTTATTTGTAGTGTTGATGCGTTGGTGATATGATACTTGTTTGGAGTTGTTATGCTGAGGGAGGGTGGTGTTGCATCAATGAGTTGTATCAGGATTTCGTCTTGTATCTGAGGGGGTGTTGAAGCCTGGATGGTGTGGAGCCCTGGTGGGGTGTGAGTGGTGTTCCATTCATAGGTCCAGTGCTGGTTTTCAAAAGGAGGGTTGACAGAATGATTGGGGAGATGTAGCGTTGTGGATTTGGAGGCGACCCCGGAGATGGTGATATGATCGCCGATGGAAAAGCTGGGATGCTCAAAGAGGGTTGTCGAAGGAGTGGTTATCCGTACGATTTCTTGAGGATTTGGTACCAAGCTATCAAGGGTGAAAGAGGCTTTCATGTGGGTATTTTTTGTAGGATTGGAAAAGACAATATACCATTCTTTCTCGGGAAGTGAGATGGTTGTTGTAATCGATTCTTCTTCGTATTTTTCGGCGTAAGAAAATCGTTTGTTCATAAGGTATTTTTCATAGTTTCTTTTGTCAAGGATATAACATGTCAGCTTTCCCTTTGTTTCAAATCGGCCACTGTTTTTGGTGCGGAAGTTTTTTTGGAATTGGTATCCTTCGGATTCATAGTGGAGGTGAAATGTGAGGTTGTCTCCTTGGTAGCAGGTGGGATGATGCTTAGGGCTTTTGGGGGTAATCATGGGAAAGAAGATATGGAAGGTTTTATCTGTCGGTTCTCTCCATATTCTGAGGGTGTTTTTCCGCGCGGGAATCCATGGGCTGTTGAGCAGTCCGTATTGAATAACAAATAGATAGTCTCTGTTTTTTCCAAGGGTCAGTGTGCATTGTCCGTTTTCATTAGAATAGTTCCAGGTTGCAATGGTATGTCCCTCGATAATATCGGGGATGTCGGTGATCTTTTGTTCAAAAAATTCGTAGAATCTGTTGGCGAGTTTTCCCCTTAGAACGTCAGGGATTTTTTCCCAGATGGTTTGCAGTAGTTCAAGTATTTTGACTTTGTACCAGGTGATGTCTTTTGGTCCTTGGACGACTGCTACTATGCGGGCGCCATCCACGGGTTGTCTGTGTTGATCAAAAATATCAAAGGTGACGGTGATCCGATCGCCGGGGTGTATGTATCGAGCGGTGACATCGGTGAGCATGTTGTCACCACGCCATTGGTAGATGGCAGACATGTTTTTTCCCCACCGGTAGGCATACTCATCAGGGTAGTCAATGGTGCCGCCGCTGTCGGTCCAGTAATTGTCACTTTGATGCCAGCCTTGATGGTAGAATTCTCTCCAGACATGATCCTCTCCTACATTGTAGGCTCCAATGGTGGGAATGAGTACTGCTCTGTGGGTTGCGGTGGCCAGACGGGCAAGTTCTCCACACCAACCGTTATGTTCATGTGCGATGATGTTTGGCTGGATAGGTCTGCTTCCTATAGCTTGAGCGGGAACGGTTTTTCCAATCCAATAACTACATGCTTCAATTGCGGTGGGATGGGTGGTGATGCTTTCAGTCAAGAGGCGATCTGCGTTTTGGCGGTAGGAGGTCGTATCCCATAGGTAGGTCCGTGGGGTGATAAGTTCTTGTAAGCGAGGGTACCCACGATCGTTGTGGTCGGTAAGATAGTTTCTCCAGAGATGATCATAAATGAGTTCAGGAGATTCTGAACCAAGTTTCGGATGGACAACATACCAGTAATATATCTCAGAGGGATATGTGTAGGTTTGAGATATATTTTCTTCAAGAACAGAATAGGTGATTGTTGATGCATAATTTGGGGTCGTATAGTTGAGATCGATTATGTCTGCGTAATGAATCCAGGTATCATGATCAAAAAGGGTTTGTACATTTTCTTGCAGAAGATCAGGTGGGGGGGCCTGCCCGAGTGGTGAGTATGCAATGCAGAAGGCAAGTTCATCCGTGGTTTTTTTTGGCGTCTCAATCAGGAGGGTGCTGTAAGATTTGGTATCGGTCATTTGGTGAAATTGTTCGATGAGTGCTTGGTGCATCCACTGAGGTGATTTGATGACTGCTTCTATGGCTTGTTCAGGAAGACCATGTACTGCGGGTAGGAGTTTCTCTTGGGAAAAACGATGAGTGGATGGATCGTATCTGACGACATATTCGCTGTGTGGTGGCAGGGTGAGTTGTGTTGTGATTTCATCTGAAATATGCCGTTGATCCTGTTTATGGACGACGGAGTGTTGTATGAGAGGAGATGTGCTGAGCGCTACAGGTGAGATAAGAAGTATACTACTGAAGAAGAGAACGGTGAAGAGATGTTGTCTATTCGTTTGTATAGAAATCCCCAGCTAAATTTATAGTTTTAAGAGGTATATAAATATGCTGTATTATTAGGTTGTAACATCCGGTAGTATTGTTCGTAGTCGATGAAGTGCCCGGATTTTTTCGGTGCAGCCAAGTTTTGCTTGTTGTATCCCTTGATGAATGAGGTCGGTTGTTTCATCCATTGCCTTACGATCGACAGGGTAAGGCACGCCGTCTTTACCTCCGACGGTAAAGGAATATTTTACCGGGTCCCTCCAGGAAGGTGGTTCACCATAGATAAGATCTGAAATGAGTGCTAGTGCACGTACGGTGCGAGGTCCGACACCTCTGATGGTGAGGAGTTCTTCATAGTTTGTTGGTTGAAAATCATACAAGCGTTTCATAGTTGTCCAGTTGATAGTGCGGGGCATCGAAAGAGATGCTGGGTTGCGGGGAGCAATTTTCTGTTGGCTCCAATCAGAAAGCGTGCGTTGCTTTGGTGAGCGGGTGAGATCCGCCCAGTCTCGTTTGAGATGACGCGGGTGATCATTGACCAGATCAACGGCGATTTGCTGGGCGCGTTGGCTGTCCTGTGCAGTCATATCAAGACTTTGCTGATCTGTTTTTCCAAGGATAGCATCGTGTGGTTCATTGGTAAAGGTACGTATCTGTTGTGAGTTCCAATGGTATCGTCGGGCATAGTGTGATTCATTGTTGAGGCCTTGTTGGATCACCGCCCAGTGTTTGTCTTTTGAAAATATGAGGGCATGATGGTAGAGGTGATGACCATCTTGGACGGCGCTGTTATCTATTTTTGCTGTCATTCTGCTTGTGTACTGGAGTTCTTCGATGGTTTTTGTGGAAAGATTGTAATAGGATGCTGTGTGTTCGATCTCAGCAAGTGTTTTTTTGGATGCTTTGCCTTTTCCGCCTGCTATGGCTATGCCATGTTGTTCAGGTTTGATGGCTTGTTTGAGGGCGCCGCAGGTGACGGTGGTGGTACCGCTGCTGTGCCAGTCAAATCCAAGGACGCAGCTCAGTGCTTGAAACCAGAAAGGATCTGAGAGTCGTGTGAGCAGGAGTTGTGTTCCAAATTCATAGGTGAACACCTCGATGATTCCGGCGGCTAATTGTACCATTCTGGTGAACAACCACTGCGGTGCAGTTCCGCCATGCAGGGGGAGTGAGGCACTGCCTGTTTTTGGCATTCTAAGTAGGTGAAGTTTTTTGTTTTTTTTAAACGTTGTGCAGAGTGCGATGAAAGTATTCAAAACAATTTGTGTTCATTTTTTTTATTTTTTTTGGAAGGTATTTTTGATTTTTAGGAGGATTATTTGGTATCATTTCGATAGATTCCAAATAAATTATATAAAATATAGTTTATATATTAATGAAGATATATAATATATAGGGGGTATAAAATCATGAAAAAACAAGTATTAGCCCTAGTTGTGGGAGTAATTTTGCTTTGTACTATTATTCCTACAGTAAACGCAGGTATTTTCGAAGATAAAAGGCAAGTTGTTCAAACCATTAGAGAAAACATCCAATCTCGTATTAATCCATTGATTGATGACACCGCACCACCGGTGGTCATTATCACAAAACCAATTCGAGGGGCGATGTACGATAATGATAGACTCATCGGAAAATTCCAGGGACAATGGTTACCCGAAGATTCGACTCTTATTTTCCGTGGAGGAATTACCGTACGAGCATTTGCATTTGACTTTGGGTCAGGTATTGATCGAGTTGAATTTGAATGCGTTATCTCTGAATTCGGCGGTGGAATTTCTGATGTACGAACAGGTGTTGACACCACGGCACCGTATAGCTTCTTCTGTGAAGACTATCCATTCGATTGCTATAACACCATCACCGTAACCGCCTATGATAGCTGTGGAAACAGTGCATCAAATACCATCCAAACATTAAAAATAGATCCCGCTGACGTACCAGATGAAATCGATTAAATAAACAAAGAATCTTTTTTCTTTTCTTTTTTTTTAATTTTTCTTCTGTACCCAAAGCCTACATTAGTAAATTAACTGTTGGAGTGCAGGAAATCGTTGTGCTAATCGTTCAATTTTATAGCGTAACTCTGGTTTTTCCTCATTGATTTTCTTCACTAGTTTAACCTCTCTGATTCTCTCCTGAAATGATCGATTTTCCTTTTTCACCGTGATATTAATACTGTTATTGAGAGCATCGGTCACATTATCGACGATATCTCCGATGGTTTGGTTGTTGATACTGATGTTGGTGAGGTTGATAATGGGTCCATTGATGATTTTTACACTAGAGTTAATGGTTTTATTAAGTGTTTCATTGGGGTCTTTGACAACAAATTTTTTACTGATATTAGAGAGATTGGTATCATTGAGCTTTTCACTAATACGATCAATGACCTCATTGATGGTTGTATTTGAAATATTGAGGGCCGCGGTGCTTGAAATGACAAGCTGGGAGATGAGCAGCAATGACAGAAGATAAAATATCATGTTATGGCGGTGTGTTTTTTGGTTCATTACTTCTATGTTTTGCAACAACCTATAATATAAATGTTCGGCGGTAAATTATGCGATTTGATAGTTTACCATTCTATTTTTTTTAGCGTTGTTGGCACCTGTTGTAGCGCAATTTTTTTATATGAGAAAAAAGAAAGTAGTATATGAAAATCAGGGATTGTATTTATGAGCCAAATACTCTATCGAAAAGATCACACCAGCATTTCGTGTCCACGACGCAAAAAACCACGGTATACCTCTCATACAAAGGTTCGTGGAATGGAGTTTATGGTTGCGGTATCACTTATTGTTACCGGCGTATGGATCATGGTTGCTCTCTAAGATGTGACAATTAAATTTCGTTGTGGCGTGATCGGTCAGCGTATGTGCTATCGTGTTTTTTGGTATCTGTTACGAAACGTATATAAGAGGGAACTGTCTAATATATTTTTGACAATAATTATACAGGAATGAGGATAAAATGATCAGCATGAGGGTCTACAACAGCGGCGACGATGTCATGATTGGTGCCTGTGATGAGCATCTGCTTGGCAAAAAATTCACCCGTGGAAAGTTGCAGATCGATGTCTCAACAGGATTTTACGAAGGACAACGGGTCAGCTCTGACGTGTTGAAAAAGCATTTAGAAGACGCAACTATTGCTAATCTGGTGGGAACGCAAGCCGTCGAGGTCGCAGTTACCCTTGGATTGGTTGACCCAGACTGTGTGTTACGCATCGATGGTGTCCCTCATGCACAGATCGTACGGATGATGTAAACTTACCACTGGTCAGCAGTGATACTTTTCTATTTTTTGTTTCATATCGTCATAATGAGTGCCCTTCCAGTAGTATTTATCACAGTTTGGGCAGTACCAGAAGAGATCATGTGATTCGTAGATTCTTTTTGGGACCTGTTCTTTTACCCTCTCTTTTTCAATGCGCCGAAGCATCGTGTTACATAAAAGACAGCGGCTCAAAACCGTTTCATCGGTGTGTTGTAGATGAGAGAGAACTTGTTCTCTCTGTTGTTCTACATCGGTTGTAGTGATTGCAATCGTGGGTATCTTTTGTTTTTTCGCCCTGATGAGAAGTTCTTTGTCTCGAGTGATAAGAATCCGTTTCTGCTGAGCGGCAATTTGTAAGAGTTGATCATCGGTGAATTGATCGGTTGCATAATAGGTGTCAAAACCAAGCATACGAAGCCAGCGGGCAAGGGAGCCTAACATTTGATCGCAGAGAAATAGTTGAGCAGTCACGATGTCATACCTTCTGTTATTCCTAAATGCCTCCTTTTTGCTTTGTCTTTTTTTGTTTTTTCTGGTGAACTCTATTCAGCTGTTGTTTCAAAACTTGTTGATCTCTCTTACTTTGTTTAGTTTTTTTATGAAAGTATCTTTTTTTCCTTGGTGGTTGATAGCTTGTCCTCATACCTGCACAGCAAAAAATGATATTGCAGTACATCCTTCATAAAGGTTTATGATGACAGGGTGTAATGAATAAGAAGACCAGGTTTCAGCCGATAGACTTTTTCAATCTGTAAGTCAATGAGATCCTTTTCGTTTTTAATCCCCAGTCCATCGGCAACCGTTGGCGTGTGCATCCCCCCGATAACCACGGGGCTGATGTAGACAAAGAAATCGTCGATGAGACGACGCTGGAGGAAATTCCATATGACGGTGCTTCCCCCTTCAACTAGCAGGTTTTGTATCCCTCGTTCCGTAAGAAGCTTCATCACATAGTGAAGATCAAGAAATCCTTCGTTGTCGACTTTACAGCTGATCAGGCTGACGTTTGGCCCGTATTCCTGCTTTGGTTCAACGCCGGGTTTGGTGATAAGCAGGGTGACTGCGGTATCATTCACTGCTAATGCATCTGGTGGCGTTCGAGCGGTGCTATCAAGGATAACACGCATGGGATGCTCAGGGTGTTGCACGTAGCTTTCTTTGACGGTGAGCTTTGGATTATCGGTAAGAACAGTTCCCACGCCGACAAGAACCGCATCATTGGTATGGCGAAGAAGATACATGCGTTTGATGTCTGCCTCGCTACTTAGTCGAATTTGATTCCGACTGGGAAGTGCGATTTTCCCATCCACAGACATGGCACAATTAATAGTGATATACGGCCGACCCATTTGCTACTTCTCCTTTGGATACAGAGGGCAATCTTTTTTGTTTTCAGGGCAGATCTTCTTAGTCGTACAGCTCGGTCCTGCATTTTTAAAAATAGCAGGTGCCTCCTTTTTGACTAAGGCGAGCATCTTATTGGCGAGCTGCCGGATTTCCCATTGTGCATGCAGACAACAACGGAGTTCAAAAAAGTTCAGTAGCGACCGTGCGTTCATCGTCACAATAATATTTGTACAGGTTGCATTGGGAAGCACAAACCTGCTGTCCTCGGCAGGAATACCCAGTTCCAACAAATGATTGTACTCCTCCCAAATCCGTTTCATGGTGTTTTCATAGGCTTCTTTCATCTTTTCATCTTTTTTAATACTCGGCGGAATCACGTACTGCGGTTCTTTGAGATTGACATAGCGTTGGCTTTGCTGCGCATAGCTTGCCATTCGATGGCGAACCAGCTGATGGGTAAGCGACCGGCTGACATCACTAATGGCAAAGGTAAAACAGGTGTGCTCAATCACACTCGTATGCCCGACCCCCATCACATACTGCAGCACGTCGATAAGCTCCTTATCTGATTTCTTCTCCAACTCATCAGGCTTTGTGATACTATGGGTGAGCATCGCAGCCATCCCAGGCAAGCGCTCTGGATTAGGAGTCACTCCAAGTAGTTTGACCTGCATAATCTCCTGCTACCTCTCATAACTGAAATATGCTTGCTGTTTAAGTTTTTTCATATAATTTTCACAAAAAACGAGGAAAAACTGTGGATTAAACCGTAAGCTTTTAAAAACATCTCAGATTACCATCAGATAACAACCCCAGATGGAAGGGAGGATAATCTATGATAGCCTTTGTCATAACCACCATATTGTGTTTTATAGTCTACCTGCTACTTACCACAGGAAGCGGCACTGATCTTTGGCTGTGGAGCTGGCCGGAGATTGGAATCGGCGTTGTCCTATCGTTAATTGTAGGAATTGTTGCCCGCACCATCTTTATGAAACAAAACTACCGCATGGCTAACCCGGTGAGATGGATCATGTTTATCGTCTATCTCTTTCCATTTCTCTATGCGATGGCCAAAGCAAATGTTGATGTCGCCTATCGAGTAATCACCGGTCGAATTAATCCTGGAATTGTCCGGATTGATCCGAAGTTTAAAACCGATCTCGGTGTGACGATGCTTGCCAATTCCATCACGCTTACACCCGGAACATTGAGCGTTGATATTGATGAGGACTCCAAAAATTTGTATATCCACTGGATAAACGTAAAAGAAGAAGCATTGAAGAAAAAACCAGTGGACTGTAAATATGTCTGCGCAAACTTTCCAAAATGGGTACGGAGGGTTGCTGAATGATCGAGGCGGAGGTGTATCTTCTCGTTTTACTGCTGTTGATGCTGGGGATTGTATTTGCAGTGATCCGATTAATCAGAGGGCCCACGGGTCCTGATCGTGCGGTGGGTCTTGATACCGTCAACACCATTGTGATTGCAAGTATGGTCCTCTTTGGTGCAGCGACTATGCAGGTCATCTACATTGATGTCGCTATTGTGTATGCACTATTATCGTATATTTCAACACTTTTTATTGCAAAATATCTTGAGGGAGTGAGGTTTTAACAATGAGCTGGATTGATATCATCATTTACATCTTCTTTGGAATCGGTGTATTTTTCAACGTTCTCGGTGGACTCGGTCTTCTTCGTATGCCCGATGTGTATACCCGGCTTCATGCAGGAACGAAGTGTACGACCTTTGGATCGATTTTTATTGTTGGATCGGTGGTACTTATAGGTCTTCGTCTCTGGTGGAACAATGATGTAAACGGATCAGTTCTTGCCATTCATGCATTCATCGCGCTTATCGCAATTCTGTTGACCAACCCTACAGGCGCACATGCCATTGCTCGTGCTGCACATCGCAGTGGCGTAAAACCAGTACAAGCCGTGGTTGATGATCTAGAAAAACCAACTACTCGGTCGTCTCCAACAAAAAAGACGTCCTCAAAAAAGGAGGTGAAGACATGATCGCTCTTGAAGCGATTCATATCATTATTCCCCTACTCATTGTTGGTATTGCCGTGATGGCAGTAGTACTCAAGGATTTACTTGCTGCAGCAATAGCGGTTGCAGCGATGAGTCTGCTATTATCACTTGAATTTTACATCTTACATGCACCTGATGTTGCGATCGCAGAAGCAGGAGTGGGTGCTTGTCTTACTACTGCAATCTTTATAATAGCGATCAAAGGAACTAGACGCTATGAGGAGGAGTCCACATGAATATGAGAACAGTTGCCGCAACCATTGTTTTTGCCCTTCTTGCAGTTTTGCTGATTTTCAGTGCGCTGCTCATGCATCCTTTTGGTGAAGTGCAGGATGCAGCGATGGATGACTACATCATTGATAACACCCAGCATGAAACTGGAGCAAACAATGGTGTAACTGGTGTGGTCTTTGACTATCGAGGGTTTGATACCCTTGGTGAGGCGACGGTTCTGTTTACCGCGGTTGCCGGTGTTATTTTGATTTTCAGGAGGTTGCATGAATGAGTCAGATGTCTACAATTGTGCGAACCATCACTTCGATCATGTTTCCCTTCTCAATTATTTATGGGCTATATGTCATCGCTCATGGACATCTTACTCCCGGTGGTGGCTTTCAGGGTGGCGCAATTGTTGCCTCCGCCCTTGCAATGATTGTGGTGGCCTTTGGGTCGTCATGGACAATGAAGAAAATCAAGGAAAAACAGCTTTCCGTTTTGGAGAGTCTTGGAGCGATTGCCTTTGTCGGACTTGCGCTTTTCGGCCTTGTGTTTGGTCTAGTGTTTTTCAATAATTTTCTGCTGGGATCTGATCTATTGTTTGGCTTATTTGGAACCGTTCCCGCGGTGGGATCGACTGCGGCAGATATCAATACGGGTGGTATCCTTCCGTTGATGAATTTTGCGGTGGGAATGAAGGTGATTGCAGGCCTCTTTGCAATTATTCTTATCATGGCATATGCAACAACGAAGTTACAGGAGGGAAAATCATGATTTACAATATTCCCTATCTTGCTGTTGCAGGGTTAATTCTGATTGGATTTTACGCACTACTTTTCAAACGAAACCTGATTAAGATGGTGATTGGAATCACTCTTATCCAAAGCGGAGTGAATTTGTTTCTGATAACGCTAGGGTTCCGTCAAAATGGTGTGGCACCAATTTATACAAGTCTTCCTGAAGGCTTTTCTGGCATATTTTCACTTCCTGTGCCACAGGCGTTAACGCTTACTAGTATTGTCATTGGTGTTGCTGTGCTTGCCTTGATGCTTTCTCTGGTGATGTATATTTATTCTCATTATGGCACCTTGGATGTGCGTAAAGCAGGGAGGTTGAAAGAATGAATCTACCTGATTATTTGCCCGCGCTTGCCGTGGCTGTTCCCTTGCTGGGAGCGTTTCTGACACCATTGCTCAGTCGTGTGCATGCGGTGGTTCGAAATGTATGGGCGATTATCATTGTGCTTGTAACCTCTGGGATCGTAGGAGTACTTCTCTATAAAATAATCATCTTAAAAGAGGGTATTCAGGTGTATGTGTTTGGTGCATCAACACAGGATACCTTAAATGATATTGCGCAAGGTATTCCGATTGTTCGGATTTTCTTTGAAGTCGATGCTCTGGGTATCTACATAGGTGTTCTATGCTCGATTTTGATGTTTGTTGCTGTTTTGTATTCGTATGCATTTATGAAGGAGGAGACGGGTCTTGACAAATATTACACCCTTCTTTTGTTACTGTTTGCCGGCATGCTTGGTATGGTGTTTACCGGTGATATGTTTAACTTTTTTGTCTTCTTAGAAATCACCTCTATTGCCTCTTGTGCATTGATTGCGTTTTGGGTGATGAAAGGAGAATCAGTCGAGGCTGCGTTTAAGTATATTATAATCAGTGCGCTTGGTGCATTGATGGTATTGTTTGCCGTTGCGCTTCTGTATGGTCAATACAATGCGTTAAACATCGCCTATCTTTCCTCGGTAATTCAGCACACCTTTTTAGATAAAATCGCTCTCATCGTGCTTCTTGTTGCGCTGGCAATGAAAGCGGGGCTTGTACCTATGCATATGTGGCTTCCAGACTCCTATGGATGTGCCCCTGCAACGGTCTCCGTGGTCCTTGTAGGTGCCACTCTTGCGGGGTTGTATGGCATGCTTCGTATGGTGTTCACCCTGTATGGTGGGATGCTTGCAGAGCCGTTCAAGCTTGATCTTACCGGTAGTATGGTTATCGGGTGGTTGTTGATTGGTCTTGCCATTCTTTCTATTCTTGTTGGCGTGATTATGGCGTTGATTCAAACTGATTTCAAACGACTGATTGCCTTTGCCGCTGTCGCAGAAATCGGATATATGGTTCTTGGTATTGGAACTGCACTTACTACTGTTGGCACTGCTGCTTTTGATGTCTATGGCACATTTGCTCTGAAGGGAGGTGTGTTTCATATCTTCAATGATGCCCTTGATGTCGGATTGCTGTTTTTAGTTGCTGGTGCGGTGTACTATGTGACCCGTGAGCACTCACTTGACCGTCTTGGAGGTCTCGCTCGAGATATGAAGTATACAACGGTGTTTTTTGTCATTGGTTTCTGGGCGATCTCAGGGATGCCACCGTTGAATGGGTTTGCCTCAAAATTGCTTATTTATGAGTCAACGTTTCAGCTGAACCCGATTCTCTCCATTATTGCCATTCTTGCAAGTATCCTTCTGCTCGCCGTGTTTGTCAAAGTATTTTACGCTGTATTTATGGGGCCCAAACTTCCCCAGTTTAACGAGGTGACTGAGGTGCCAAAAAGTATGCTTGCAGGAATGTTGATTCTCTCCTGTATCATTATCATCTTCGGATTGTTTCCTACCCTTATCATCGAACACTTGGTGACACCGGCTACGGAGGCTTTGCTTGGCTATCAACAATATATTACACAGATTATAGGAGGGATCTAACTATGGTAGGAATTGAAGAACTACTACAGAGCCTTGATACGGGTGCTGGTTTTTGGAACCCTATTGTCTGGGTGGTTGCAGCAGTGGTCATCTTTCTGATTGTCTATCTCATACGTAGTAGCGGTAATCAAGCCTATAAAAAACAGACCGAGCAGACCAAGGCGTTTTTATCTGGAAATAAGGAGTACTCATCAGAAAAGATGCATGTGAAGGCAAGTAATCTGTACTGGGGCTTTACCAAAAGCATGGAAGGACTGTATACCCTATTAAAACGGATGCATAACGGCAATGTCAGTGATTATGTGCTGTGGTTTGTGATTGTCCTTGTGATCTTTCTTGTCATCGAGGTGATCTAAGCATGTCCCTTGAATATGTCTCCCAAGAGGCACTTCGGGTAATTCTCGGAAGCGTCGCAGTTGCTGCATTTGGCATTGTGTTTGGATTAATCTATAAAGGTTTTGATCGGAAGCTATCGGCGCATATGCAGGGCCGTATTGGTCCGCCACTGGTGCAGCCATTTCGCGATATGAGAAAGCTGTTTACCAAAGAAAATGTGATTCCAGACAATGCAATTCCCTGGTTGTTTAATCTTGCCCCGGTAATTGGGATTGTGGCAACCCTTACGATTCTGTTGTATCTGCCGATTTTTCCGTTTCCAGAGTATACCCCTATTCTTGCGGGGAAAGGAGATCTCGTGTTGATATTGTATCTATTGATCATCCCTTCGCTTGCTTTAGTCTTGGGTGGGTTTTCCTCAGGTTCACCCTATGCGATCGTGGGCGCGCAGCGTGAAATGGCTACCATGATTGCCTATGAGTTTCCTCTGGCAATTATCATCATCAGTATCGCATGGAAGCTGATTCAGGTAGGTTCTGCTGATGTGTTTTCGCTGTCAACGATCGCTGGTGTTGGTACGAATCTTGCCGTATGGAATATTGTAGCTGGGCCCCTTGGGTTCATCGGATTTGCACTCCTGCTCTTAGTCCTTGTTATAGTGACCCCCGCAGAGCTTTCAAAGATACCCTTTGATGCACCAGAGGCAGAAACAGAGATCGCTGGAGGTCTTCTAGTAGAATACTCGGGGAGAAATCTGGGTATGTTTTATCTCATGGATTGTGTAAAAACCGTAGTAATGGCATCCATTGTTGTGGTCTTGTTTTTCCCGTATAATCTTTCACCCGTGTTTGGCCTGGAGAGCTATCTTGGATATGGTGTTGACTTAGTGTTTTATCTCATCAAAATCTTTATAGTAATATTGATCTCGGTCACACTCATTCGAGTGGGTATTGCTCGGTTGAAAATCGATCAAATTGTATACACCTATTGGATCCCTCTGACGCTAATGAGCCTCGTAGGCCTCATCCTTATCATGTGGGATGGTTTTGTGATGAATCTGATAGGACAGGTCTAACCTTTGCCCTTTTTTCTATTCTCTTTCATACTAGAAAGATACTTTACACAAAAGGAGAAGAATGTATGTGTAACTACTTTGTGTAAGTAGTATTTTTTTAAAGCAATTTTCAAACGAAATGTTCAATAGGGTTCATACTTCCATCAAAAAATTACTAAAAATAAACATTATCGTTGTCATACCGAGATATACGCAGTTGAGTAGAATCTATAATTCTGGTTAATTACTTGGTGGTTTTTTTTGCTACTCTTAGACCTCTACTAATATTCTTGTTGGGTTATGATTTCATAATTTCTGTTTGTGCTTGAGTTCTTATTTTGGTAGGCAATCGTTGTACTTTTTGTACTTCTTGCTTGGGATCATTTTGTAAAGGAGAAATCTTGAACAGTAAAAGAACAGATAGTCTTAGGCTTTGTTTTTGTATACAATATTGACATATCGTTCATTGATTATTTGTAAAATAATTGATAAATTACGAAAAATGTGAAATTAATATTGTAAAAATGTTGAAAAAATAGAAAATCATATAAATATTAAGTGACAAACTAATTCACGATTGATAATATCAATCATAATCGGGAGGTGTTTGCCATACAAAGGGGGAAAGAAGAAAACCGTATGCAAATGATCGCATTAGATAACAATTTTTTTATGGAAACCGAGCGAGAAAACCCAATGCTTTAGCGTTGGGATGAATCGCCCGGACTGTTTAACATAAAACGCCGAAAGGCGTTTTCTCCCCCTTGAGGGGGAAGCCATGATATTTATATCAGGGCGGGGGTGACTCGAACCTTTTCAAATAAAATTTATATATTTTTAGAAAATATTTAATTGTTATTTGAAAGAATAAAGCTTGATATGGAGGAAAGACATATGAAAAGAAGTAAAATTGAAATTTTTTTAATAGTTATGCTGTTGATAAGTGTCGGCTTCAGCTCAGGTACCGGTCTTAATCAGTCCGTTAAAGCAACAGAACAGGAAGCATGTACTAGTGTAATTGATACGGGTGGACAAGAAAGCCATCCTCTTGCAACTGATTACTTTTACATGGATTTCAAGCCTGATAGTGCTTTACATTCTGTAGATGGGGGACGGTTTGAAAATGACGAAGCATGGACAACAGATAAACAGGTGACAAATGATGATTTTGATAATACACCAGATTTTGATTGGACGAACAGTAAAGGAATATATTCCGCGGTTCGACATGATGAGGATCTTTGGGATAGTACATCAGTTGACGGAGCATGGTGTAGTTGTGCAAAAGAACATGCTTTATTTGTTGAGGAGGATTCTAGGGGTTGGGCTTCAGTTGAAAAAACCTTTGATATTGATGATTTTATTGATACGAGTACGCCTAATCTTTGCTTTACCAATGTGACCTTGTTATATGATTATTGGATGCATAGTAGCGATTTCGATGATGGACGTAGTTATGTGTATTTTATCGTGTATATTGATGATGGACGTGAAGCATGGCCCTGTTATGTGTATTGGGTGAATGAAAATAATGCACCAAATGATGGATATTGTACCGACGTGTGGGATCCTTCTTTAGAAGAAAAGATCCATAAAATGAAATCTCGGAGTAATGATCCGTTAGATACAAAGTTTAACGATAATGAACTCTACAAATATACAAAAAAAACCTATGGTGGTAATAATGTAGATTCTGAAGATATATGCACTCTGTTTAATACTAATCTCAGAGATTATGATGATACAACCTACACTTTGCGATTTAAACTGCTTGTTCGATGCTATGGTGCTGTTTGTTCAGCGGAGCAGTATAAGTTTTGGGTTGATAATGTTCGGATGAAATGTTCTTATTATTATAATAATCCTCCCAATGAACCCTCTAGTCCCACCCCAAGTGATGGAGCAATAAATCAAGATATCAACGTGGATGTAAGTTGGACTGGAGGTGATCCTGATACAGGTGATACAGTCACCTATGATGTCTATTTTGAAGCGGACGATTCCTCACCTGATCAATTGGTATCCGATGACCAACCAGGGACCTCGTATGATCCTGGGGCGTTGGATTATCAGACGCAGTATTATTGGAAAATCGTAGCAAAGGATTCTGCTGGGAAAACAAAAGAGGGAGACATATGGGATTTTACCACAGGATCACGACCAAATAATCCACCTAATACACCTTCAAAACCGTACAAAAATGATAATGATTATTCGGGGTATACTGAAACATCATATACATTTAAGACAGAGGCAACAGATCCAAACTCTGATCAGATTAGATATGGATGGGACTGGGATGGAGATAACACAGTTGATGAATGGACTGGATTTTCTAACTCTGGTGATACAATATCTCAAAGTCATTCATGGAGTTCAACGGGGAGCTTTGATATAAAAGTGAAAGCCAAGGATGACCGGGGGAAGACGAGTAGTTGGTCTTCGTCACGAACATTTAAGGTAACAGAGAAACCAAATGATCCTCCTATCGCCTATATTGATTCTATTTCTCCAAATCCTGCTCAACAGGGACAGTCGGTGTCATTTGAAGGCCATGGTTCTGATCCTGATGGATCCATTGCCGGGTATCAGTGGAGATCAAGTATTGATGGTACATTAAGTACTGCCTCTTCATTTTCTGAAAGTGGGTTATCCATCGGTGTTCATACCATTTATTTTAAAGTAAAGGATGATGATGGCAGATGGTCTAGTGAAGTATCAAAGGTTCTTCCGGTGAATTATTATTTTGTTCATATCACTGATCCGCATGTGATCTGGGGGAGTAGTGATCGTTGGGAGCGGATAATTGATAAAATTAATTCATTTATGTATCAACCTAAGTTTGTTCTCTGCTCTGGTGATAATGTTGATTGGGGAGAAGGACTTAGCGGGTCTTTAAATTATAATGCTCTTACTAATCATCTTTATAGAAAACCATCAGATCCTGATTGGTATATTGATCCGGGACGTCATGTGAAGATCTTTTTTACACCAGGAAACCATGATTATCGTTATGGACACAAATTAGCTCCACCATATTCGCTTTTTAACTATGATTCTCAGGTCTTTCCTGATACCTTTTATTCAACTACTATTGGTAAGTGTGCGATATTTTCTATTGATAGTGGTCATGATTTTTGGCCATGGGGAGGATTTCCAAACCCGCTTCCGGGTTATTTATTTATACCGGAGGGTGCTGGATTATCCCAGTCTCATTTAGAGAGCCTTGAACTTGATTTGGATTTACTCGATGGTTCGTTGGATGAACAAGATACGAGCGACTATATGAAAATCATTATGATGCATCATCCATCGATTAATCCTGAAGGAGGAGGTGGTGATATGAATGATGGTGTGTTTTGGCATTTGCGAGATGAATTTAAACAGATCTGTCAACAGTATAATGTTCATTTAGTTACAAGTGGGCACCTACATCAAAATTTATCATGGGATCTAGATGGATATAAATGGAATTCAAGCAGCACAGGCACTCGATGTATAATAACAAAAGACTTGAAAAGATTTTATGCATTGAGAAAGATTAATATTAATTTCATTCCGGCGTTAGGTGATTCTTTTGTAATTGATGTTCATAATGAGGAATACCTAAAATCATCGATAAATATGAAAATACAATGTCAGGTAAATACATCAATACATGATGACAAAGGACATTACTGCGTATACAATGCATCATCTGGTGGTTTTGATAACACAATTCCTGGAGGATGGTGTTCCAACTATCTTTTCAATTATACAGATCAAAACATTGACATAAATGATACCTCAACAGAGTTATCTGTAGACAGGGATACATCGACCAGCTATACCTTTAATATTGATTCAACTAAAAATGAAACCATGAATCTCACTATAGAGATTCATTTAAAAAACGGTATGAGCTCTACTGCATATTATAAAAATGTGACGATGTATAATGGATCAAAAGGGATAATATATGCGAATAATTCACTAACAAGACTTTTGCAGATTTACATTGAAAGAGCACCTTTTTGCTCTTTCAAT